>DATLHT010000170.1:0-8565 GCA_035539795.1 Burkholderiaceae bacterium | reverse complement strand
GATCCGCGTTTTCCGAGCACCCTGCCGGATGTCGGGCGGCAGCGCGCACGGCCCGCATCCGCCATGTTCGGACCCAACTGGACGCGCGACAAGTGGATGTACATCCCGTTTGTCGGTCCGCCTGGCAGCTTCGAGACAGTGTCTTATGTGGATGTCCTGCGCGGTAGCGTTCCGGAGAGTCTGTTCGCCGGCAAGTATGTGCTCATCGGCGCGACGGCGACGGGCTTGAACGACAGCTTTCCGACTGCCGTCTCGGGGTCGGGGCAGGGCATGAGCGGTGTGGAAATCATCGCCACTGTCATGCAAAGCCTGATGGATGGATCGGAAATCGCGCCGCTGTCGCGGCAGTGGAGCATGCTGCTGTCGGTGGTTGCGGTGCTGATCACGCTCAGCGCGGTGTTGCTGCTGCCGCCGCGCTGGGCCCTGCTGGCGACCGGCGTGATTCTCATCAGTGTGCTGGTGCTGTGCCTGATCCTGCTGGACCGTGCCCATGTCTGGTTTGCACCGACCGCGGCGCTCATCGGTATCGCACTGGTGTATCCGATCTGGAGTTGGCGACGCCAGGAAGCGGCCCTGCGTTACCTCGCGGACGAATTCAGTCGGCTCGACCAGGAGCCTGTGCTGTTTCATGAAGCGATCAGCACGCACCGCATGAGCGATACGCTGGACCAGCGTGTCATGGATATGCATCGGGTCACATCGCGCGTACGCAACCTGCGGCAGTTTCTTGCCGACGGGATCGACAGCGTGCCGGATGCCACCGTGGTCTGCAATCTGGGCGGGCGCGTGACGCTGGCGAACCGGCAGGCTGTCGCGCTGATCGGCCATCTCGACGTTCCGGGTGTCGGGCGTGACGGGCTGGAGGATGGTGGGGCGGCCTTGCGCGATATCGTGGCGGAACTGTTCCCGGGATCGGATGCGGGCCAGCGGTATGTCGAGCAACTGATCGCCGGGGAGACGGCGCCGCTGAGCGAAGGCAGCGCCGATGGCATCGAGCTGACCGACCGCAGCGGCCGCGCCATGCTGATGCGCGGCGGACCGCTGCGGACCTCGCTGGGCGCCACGGCTGGGTATATCGTGATCTGGGTAGACATCAATTCGATCCGCCAGGCCGAGCGCAAGCGCGAGGAAATGATGCGCTTCCTGTCGCACGACATTCGCTCGCCGCAGGCCTCGATCCTGGCCTTGCTCGAACTGCAGAAGGATCGCAACACGGCCGTCAGCGAAAGCGAACTGGCGCAGCGCGTCAGCACCTACGCGCGGCGCACGCTCGGGTTGGCAGATGAGTTCATCCAGCTTGCCAAGGCCGAATCAAGTGTCATCCGGCAGGAGTCGCTCGACCTGGCGGAGATCGTCATGGATGCGTCCGACGAGATGTGGGTCCTCGCCAATGCACATGGCGTGACCTTGCTGACGGACTTGCAGGTGACCGAGGCCACGGTGGTGGGAGATCGCTCCCTGCTGGTCCGCGCGGTCATCAACCTGACCGGTAACGCCATCAAGTTCAGCCCTCCCAAGGGCGCCGTGACCCTGCGCCTGCGGGCCGAGGATCACGCCTATGTGATCGAGGTCATCGATCAGGGACGGGGCATCTCGCCTGAGGACCAGCTGCGCCTGTTCCAGCCGTTCCAGCGCATCCAGGTTCCGGGCCAAGTACAGCCGGAAGGGATCGGGCTCGGACTGGTGTTCGTGCGGACCGTGGTGCAGCGGCACAATGGGGATGTCGGTGTCCACAGTGCGCATGGTGCCGGAGCGACCTTCTTCATCCGGCTGCCGGCCCAACTCGTGGAAATGGCCGCGTAGTCACCGGTATGCCCCAGTCGGCATGCGTGTCCGGCTGGCTCCACACGGCGAGGTGCAACTGAGACAGCGCGAGCGGGTCGCTCAGCAGCAGGTTCCGTTGTGCGTGGTCGAGCGCCTGCGGTCCGTTACGCTGCGCAATCTGTACCAGCCGGGATTTCTGAAAGCGCAGCGCCGCACGCTGGCGTGGCCGCGCGGTGCCGGTGGCACAGGCCAGTGCGTTGACTTGGGGATCGACCACGGCGTCGATGAAGTCAGGCAACGCCGGGGTGCACCGTAGATACCGCCGCATCTCGCGCAACTCGCGCGGAGGCCGCGCCTCTTCCGGGATCAGGAACAGGCGGGCAGCACGCAGCCGCTTGCCCAGCGAGACGCGGCTGAGGAACACCGACAGCGGAATCGACACCACCAGCGCACCGACGATCGGTAGCAGCCACAGCAGATAAGACGGATTGAGCCACCACACCAGGGCGCCCCAGCCGAGACCGAGCAGGGTATACAGGCCGTGTCGTCGGGTCGCCTCGCCCCAGGTGGTTTCGGCGTCCTCGCGCGGTGGTGATTTCCAGCTGATGCCCCAGCCACTGAAGGCAGCGGCCACGAAGGTGCTGTGGAACAGCATGCGTGTCGGCGCAAGCAATGCGGAAATGATCACCTCGATCAGCATGCTGCCGACCAGGCGCAGGCTGCCACCGAAGCGGCGTGCACCATGCGCCATGATGACGGCGACACTGAGAATCTTCGGCAAGAACAGCAGCGTGGCCGTAACGGTGAACAAGGCCAGGGCTTTTTCCGGATGCCACTCGGGCCAGGTGGGAAACAGCTGGTACGGCTGGCTAAAGTATTCTGGTGCGACCAGCGTGTGCTCCGCCAGCAGTAGCGTCGAAATCAGCAGGAACAGGAACCACAGCGGCGCCGACAGATAAGCCATTACGCCGGTGAGAAACACGAAACGGTGCACGGCGTGAAAGCCCTGCTTGAGCCACAGGCGGAAATTCATCAGATTGCCCTGGCACCAGCGACGGTCGCGCTTAAGTTCGTCGAGCAGGTTGGGCGGCAACTCCTCGTAGCTACCATGCAGATCGTATGCGATCCAGACGGACCAGCCCGCGCGCCGCATCATGGCCGCCTCGACAAAGTCGTGCGAGAGAATCTCGCCGGCCAGCGGGCCTTTGCCGGGCAGTGGCGCGAGCGCGCAATGCTTGATGAACGGCGCGACCCGGATGATGGCGTTGTGCCCCCAGTAATGCGATTCGCCGAGCTGCCAGAAGTGCAGGCCGGCGGTGTATAGCGGGCCGTAGACGCGAGTCGCGAATTGCTGCACGCGTGCATACAGGGTTTCGCGCCCGAACGCGTAAGGCGCGGTCTGGATGATGCCGGCATTGGGCGCACCTTCCATCATGCGCACCATCGTGGTCAGGCATTCGCCGCTCATCACGCTGTCGGCATCGAGCACGACCATGTAACGATACTGCGTGCCCCAGCGCCGGCAGAAATCGGCAACGTTTCCGGTCTTGCGCTTGACGCGGATCTTGCGCCAACGATAGAAGACGCGCCCGAAGGCGTTGAGTTCCTGGCAGAGCGTCCGCCACGCAGCCATCTCCGCAGTCCGGATATCGGGATCGCCACTGTCGCTGAGAATGAAGAAGTCGAACCGGTCGAGTTCGCCGGTGCGCGCTACGGAGGCATAGGTCGCGCGCAGGCCGGCGATCACGCGTGCCACATCTTCATTGGCGATGGGCATGATGATGGCGGTCCGCGCTTCTGGTGGAATTGGCGCCTCGCGGTTCGCCATGCGCGATACCAGGAAGCGGTCGCCGCGTAGCAGCAGGGTCCAGAAGCCCATTAGCGCCGTCCAGAAACCGGCTGACACCCAGGCAAAGAGGATCGCGAAGAAGGCCATCACGCCCATTTCCAGCGGCTTGGTACCACTGTAAGGCAAGACGACTGACATGCCGTAGGTGGCGTAGGCAGTTTGCAGGATGACGAGCAGCAACAGGATGTAGCGCCGCGTCTTGCCGGCAAGATTCCAGCGCCAGCGCGGTGCCGGTGCGTCGGAGTCGCGTTCTTCCACGGGGCGGCCCAGCAAGCGCTGCCACAGGCGTCGTGCGCTCGCGACCACGACATGCGCCGGCCACGCCTCTGGCACCATCGAGGTGCGATGGACCGGCGGCATGGCATTGAGACGGGTACGACCTTCAGCATCATGTTCGATGCCCGTGGGAGTCGGTGTATCGGTGGCGCCGTTGCGGTGACCCACGAGGCGCGCTTCTACCGAGGCATAGGCCGGCGGCATGCTGTCGCCAGGATAGCTGGTGCCGGCCAACTGCCGGTGCAGCGCTGCCATCGTCTCGGTTGTGTTCGCTTGCGGCTCGCGCGTGAGCGTGCGGTCGATGGCTTCCCGCTGTGCAGAGGGCAGGGCCAGCCGGTCCAGGTATGCGTCGACACGCGTGGCGGGCTGCGCCGGTATGTCACGCGGCGTCAACTCGGGGGAAGGATATAGCTCCACGTTTCTGAGATCGCGATGTTGCCGTTACGAAGGTAGCCACGCAGTTCGACCGGTTTATCCGCGTCGACGCGGCGGATACGGATGTTCATGCGTCCGCCGCCAGTGACCTCGTTGCGTTGATAGTAGCTGTTCAGGATCTGCACGTTCTGCTCGCCCGAGACGACCGGTTCGATGCGGGCCTTGTCGCCTAGCGATTTGAATACCGCGCCTTCGAAATCGACCACGAACAGCTCACTGTCATCGGGCTTGCCATGGCCCCAGCCGTGCCCGCGGCGCGTCTGCGTGACCCACGCCTGATTGGGCCGCGGCTCGTTGTCTCTCTGCCAGAGCATGCGGTATTCGAGATCGTATGGCTGCTTCGGCGCGGGTGGTGTGTCCGGAATCCATTGTGCGACGATGTTGTCGTTGGTCTCGTCCGGGGTTGGAATCTGCACCAGTTCCACCCGACCAGTACCCCATTTTCCCTTCGGCTGGATCCAGACGCCCGGGCGTGTTTCATAGCGCAGTGAGAGGTCTTCGTAGCTGGCAAAGCGGCGGTCGCGCTGCAACAGGCCGAAGCCCTGCGGATTGGTCAGGGCGAACGAAGTCACGAGCAGACGCTTCGGATTGACGAGCGGCCGCCAGATCCATTCGCCGGTGCCGGAATGGATCGACAGGCCATCCGAGTCATGGGCTTCGGGGCGGAAGTCCGGAACGGAGGGTGGCTGGTTCTCGCCGAAATAGAACATGCTCGTCAGCGGCGCAATGCCGAGCTTGCTCACATTGCTGCGCAGGAACAGGCGTGTCTTGACGTCTACGATGGTGTCGTCGCCGGGCCGGATGGTAAAGCGGTAGGCGCCGGTGGCACGTCGTGAATCAAGCAGGGCATACACCACGATCTCGCGTGCGGAGGCGGCTGGCCGTACCAGCCAGTATTCGACGAAGTGTGGGAACTCCTCACCCGAGCTCAGTGCGGTGTCGATCGCCAGGCCGCGTGCCGACTGGCCGTAGTGCTGGTTCTTGCCGAGTGCGCGGAAGTACGTGGCGCCTAGGAACGAAATGATTTCGTCTTTGTACTTCGGCGTATTGATCGGGAAATGAATGCGGAAACCGGCAAAGCCTAGGTCGCGCAGCTTGGATGGATCGACCTTGTTGTTGCCGTAGGTGAAGTCGGCTGGATTGAAGCGAATCTCACGTACACCTTGCGCGTTGACTTCATTGATCTTCACTGGGCGGTCGAAGAAATAGCCCTGATGGAAGAAAGCAACTTCGAATGGCAGCGTGTTGTTGCGCCATAAGAATTTTTCTGGACGGTAGCGGATGTCGCGGTAAGCATCGAAGCTCAGGTTCTGCAGTTCGCGCGGCAGATTCTTGGCGGGCGCTTCATAGTTGCGTTGCGCGAGCGCCTTGGCCTTGGCTGCGACATCGTTGAAATCGAAGGCATGCGCGGCGGACGCACTGCACAGGGCCAGCACCGTGCCAAGCAGGCCAGCGACGGACGAGCGTGCAACCTGCTCGAGGCGGGTTGCGGAAAACATACGGAAGAGAAACAGCGGCCAATGAGTCACGATGGGGTCGCAATCGAGGTCATGGGGATCCTCCCGGATGCACAGCGGAGATACGGACCGGTGCGCGGGATGGGAGGATGGCGGGAGCAGGGCCGCAGGATGCTTTGCGCTGCAAGGCATCTTGATTGTAGAACGCTATCACCGGCATGCCGGCTGGCCACAATCAGGGCGGCAGACGTCCTGATTATCGTGAAGTAATGGTGCCGCGTGAATCACTTTTTCGTTTTGTTACTTTTGGAGCGCTGTCCGGGTCACGCTTGGAACCGAGCGGGCTCCGGGCTATAGTGGAGCAAAGGATAGAAACGATTATGCGCACGCCAGTGCACCGACGCGCATGCAATTCACATGCAACGGTTGGCCTGTAGCGAACTCAGCAAGGAGACGTCATGCAGCTCAAGATGCCGAATGCCCCCCACCGCTGGGGAGATGCGAACCAGCCTGACCCTCATGCCTCGATGGCGCACACTGAAGGCAGTGGCGAGGACACAGTCGAAACATGCAAAATGACGGCTGCGTCCGCTGTAATTGCCGTGGTGCTGGTGCTCGGCGCCATCCTCGCGGTGGGTTATGTGATGCCGTTGATATTCTCGTAAGCAAGCACGACAGTTCGATTCCGGAGTGGCGGAACGCTTGTCGGTGGACACACTCCAACTGCGTTGATACCGCTTTTTCCGGATCCTCATGAAATCGTCTTGTCCTGCCCGCGGCCTCGTGGCTGCCTTCGCGCTCTCCAGCGTGCTCTTCCCTGCTACCGCATCTGCGGTCACTATTTCCGAGACATTGAGCACGTTGGCGCTTGGGGCGCCATTCCCGCGCTTGCCGCTATGTGCCGATGTCCGTACCCCGGATGGCGAGCGTTACACAGCCCTGTGCGCCGAGTCAGCACGCTCTGATCATTCGTTGATGATGATCGGCTTCCCGGAGAAATTGCGGCCGGACATCATGGACGGCAACCGGGCTGTGGCTGTTGTCGACGGCGCAAGTCTGGTGGGCCTGGTGGTGCCGACCCAAGGTGCCAAGTCGGATGCCAAGGTCCTGGCCGCATTGACGAAGGCGTTTGGCAAACCTATGCGTGTCGAACGGGAACAGGTCGCGGGAGTTGGCGGTCGGATGGTGTCGGCCACCCATGCCGGCTGGGTACGTCCGCCGATGACCGTAGAAATGTATGCGATTCCTGATCAACCGGATACCGGTACGGTCGAATTGCTGACGGACGCTGCGCGTCCGTTAATGGGTGCGCCGTCGAATGCGTCTCCCGCCTCCGATGCAGGCAGCGCTCCTCGCGGTGCAGCCAGTGTACCGGCTGCCAAGCCCCGCCAGGGCTGGTGATCCGCGTGCAGTGTTGCGACTGGTTACACGGATTACACCGGCTTGACCCAGCAATCACGCGCAGCGCGCTATAACGACCTTACGAACTTGGGCAACACGATCTGGCACGGCTTCGTGATTGCACTTCCACTACAGATTTCGTAAGGACTCGCCATGAAAGCATTGCTGATCGCCGCTGCTGCGGCTGTACTGGGAGGCTGCGCTGTCTACCCTGCTGACCCGTACTATGGTTACGGCGAGCCGGCGGTCGTGGCGCCTGCACCCATCTATGTTGCGCCATCCGTGTATGTCGGTCCGCGCTATTACCATGGCGGCGGATATCGCGGCGGATATCGCGGACATCGTGGTCATCGCCACTGGCGCTGAGGCGGCCGCGAAACGCAAGTAGTATGCGCGCGGTCAGTCCTGTGAAGGCACCGACGCCTTGCGCAGCGGTTGGGCGGGCGCATCAGTCTTTGGCTCGGCCCGTAGCCCGGGCCAACTCGGCGCGAGATTCTGGGCGAGGCCCAGTGTATCGATGACGCGGCCGACGGTATGGTTGACGATATCGGCGATGCTCTCCGGCTTCTGATAAAACCCGGGAACCGGCGGAAAGACGATCGCCCCCATTTCCGTGACCGACGTCATATTGCGCAGATGAGCGAGATTAAATGGTGTCTCGCGCACCATCATGACCAGACGACGACGTTCTTTCAGGCAGACATCGGCCGCGCGCGTGATGAGGTTGTCAGAGAGACCATGGGCTACCGCGGCCAAGGTCCGCATCGAGCACGGGGCGATCACCATGCCGTGCGTGGCGAAGGACCCGCTGGCAATCGTCGCCCCGATATCGCGCGGGTTATGCACGACATCGGCGAGCGCCTCCACGTCAGCCCGGTCGCGGTCCAGCTCGTGCTGCAGGTTCATGACGCCCGCTGGGGAGATCAGCAGATGCGTCTCGACCGCGGCGTAGTCGCGCAGTACTTCCAGTAACCGGACGCCATAAATAGCCCCAGTGGCGCCCGTGATGGCAACGACGATGCGCTGCGCGGGCACGATCAGCCTTTCAGCAGCGTTTGCAGTTCACCACTCTGGTACATCTCCATCATGATGTCGGAGCCGCCGACGAATTCGCCGTCGACGTAGAGCTGGGGGATGGTGGGCCAGTTGGCGTAGTCCTTGATGCCCTGGCGCACTTCCGGGTCCTCGAGCACGTTGACCGTCTTGAGGTCGGACACGCCGCAGGCCTTGAGGATCTGCACCGCGCGGCCGGAGAAGCCGCACATCGGGAACTGGGCCGTGCCCTTCATGAAAAGCACCACGTGGTTGCCTTTGACGAGGCCGTCGATGCGTTGTTGAACGTCGCTCATGATCGGTGTCCGGCTGTGCCGGGTGAAACGTGTT
>DATLHT010000169.1:0-12117 GCA_035539795.1 Burkholderiaceae bacterium | reverse complement strand
CAAAGGCGTGAACGGTGCGCTCGGTGTCACCGGTGGATACGGCTGGGATTTCCTGGACAAAAACTCCAAGACTGGCGTATTCGGCGACGTTGCTGTCGGCGGTAACTTCCGGATGAAACGCGGGGTGACCTTGCTGATGCGACGCGACTACACGCTAGCGGATAACACCGAAACCCCCACGGCCAAGGTCGTCAATCACAGCGATGAGGGGATGGACACGGGCGCCCACCGTGCGCTTTCCATGGCGTTCTACCAGTTTGCAGCGAAACTCGCACGCCATCCCAAGCGCCTCGCCAGCGAGGCAATCGTGGCAGCGCGTCGGCAGGGCGTTCCCGAAGACCAGCAGCAACAGATCCGCGCGCCGGCACAAGACCGCCTGAATCCGTTCGGATCAGGCGCATTAACGCGTGGCGAGCGGAAGGCCATGCGTGCCCAGAGTCGAGAGGAAGATCTGAAAAAGATGAGCGGTCAAGACATCATGCAGGCCTTTTACATGGATGCAGACTTCCGCTACCGTGCGAACCAAGTCGGCGTCAGCCTGAGCAGCCGCAAGGAGCACGCGCTCGACATCACGTTTGGCATCGCGGGGCGCGCGCAGCGCGGCAGCGCGAATGTGCCGGGCACACGCGAGAATGACAGCGGCGCGCGCAAGGAGTCGCTGTACGGGAATATCAACATCAACCTGGTGCAGGGACGCCTGCGGCTGTTCGACAAGAGCGTACGCAAGGATGTCGGCTCGGGCGCGTTCAAGCAGACGGTCAAGAGCACGACGAAGAGCGTGAGCTCGGGCGTCAGCCTGTCGGCATCGCTGCCTTCGCCGTTCGGCAATAAGCGCGTGAGCGAGGGCAAGCCGTCCGGTGTGGTCGATGCAAGCGCGCAGGTTACCTGGTACGAAGACCAGCAGAGCGACATGATCCGGCTGCACGAGCACGCGGACGGTCGGCTGGATACATTCAACTGCTACCGCGGGACCAACGATACGCGGTTCGCCGATTTCCACGCGCGCGTCGAACGGCACCGGCCCGCACTGAGCGCACTGGTGGGCGGCGATGACAGCCTGGACGACATGCTGCACCAGATCCGCGAGCGTTTTCCCGGCGGGGACGTAGCGCACCTGATCCGCTGGCGGCTCGACCAGCAGGCGGGCCGCAATGCGGACGCACTACGCGGGCTGCATGGTCTGAAAGGCATGCGTCGCGAGGCGCTGGAAACCCGGCTGAACATATTGGGGGGGCCGGCAGGGCGGCATCTGGGTGTCACCGAACTGCGGGAGCGCAAGAGCATGCTGCACACCGCTATCGAGACTGTGAAACTGTCTATGGCACGGCTCGAAGAGAAACGGGCGGCCGTGCTATGCGCCGGCGAGAACTATGAGCCGTATGGCATCGGTGTGAACGAACTCAAGCAGAAGGAAAAGCCGAGCGGCTTGCGCTACATGGCCTTGCTCGCTGCCAGGAAAGCCGTGTCCGGCACCCGCGAAACTGACTGGGCCAGCTCCGCCGCACGAGAAGGTACGCATCGGGAGAACCAGCGCGCGCGGATCGCCGTAGTGGAAACCCGATTGCTCGAGCAGTTACGCGAGCAGGGCGACGCCAGCAGTTATTGCAGGGCCGTCGATGCGTTGTTGCGCCGGGGCAGCCAGCTGGCTGCGGGCCAGGCGTTGGACGATTTTCGTCGGCTGGCGGATCCTGTGGCGCTGGCCGATGCTGCGCAGACCATGCGCGCAGTGGTGCACGGCGCACTGGCCGGGGTGACCGTCCCTGCAGACTGGTCTGTCGCCACCAGAGCTTGGCTGGCGGGGGATGCATGATAGGCTGCAGTGGTCCGCACGGATGATTTTTTTGGTTGCTTGACGGTCAAGGCAGGAGAGCCCGGATCGCGGAATAACGGCGCAGGCGGCATGGCATACGCTGCGTGACCCTCGCACTCTGGCTACAATAGGGTTTTCAACCTTTTGTGCAGGTTCTGCCGCATGCAACCCCGTCCCCCCATGCTGACCCTAGCGGCTGCGCTTGAATCGCTGCTCGCCGGCGCACGGCCGCTTGCGGCTGACCCCTCCGCCGTGGAAACGGTCAACACGCTGTATGCCAATGGCCGCGTTCTCGCCGAAGACATCCGCAGCGGTCTCGATGTGCCGCCACGCGACAATACGCAAATGGATGGCTACGCCGTGCGTAGTGCCGACATCACCGCACCGGGCCGGCGCCTGCGCGTGGCGCAGCGGATCCCGGCCGGGCATGTCGGCGAGCCGCTGGCGCCCGATACCGCGGCGCGTATCTTCACGGGCGCGATGATCCCCGACGGGGCTGACGCCGTGGTGATGCAGGAACAGTGCACGGCAGATGGCGACGATGTGATCGTCAATCACCAGCCCGCTGCAGGCGAATGGATTCGCTACGCGGGTGAGGATATCCGCAATGGCAGCGTGATCCTTCCGGCCGGTACGCGGCTCGGCGCCCAGCATCTCGGCCTCGCAGCTTCCGTCGGTTGCGCCACCTTGCCGGTGCTGCGTCGTGTGCGCACCGCTGTGTTCTTCACGGGCGATGAACTGGCAATGCCTGGTGAGCCGCTCAAGCCAGGCGCAATCTACAACTCCAACCGCTTCACGCTGCGCGGCCTGCTCGAAAACCTCGGCTGCGAGATCACCGATTTCGGCATCGTGCCGGATACGCTCGAGGCCACGCGCGATACGCTGCGGCGTGCGGCGGCGGAGCATGACCTGATCATCACCTCTGGCGGTGTGTCGGTGGGCGAGGAAGACCACATCAAATCAGCCGTCGAGGCTGAGGGCCAGCTCAACCTGTGGCAGATCGCCATCAAGCCGGGCAAGCCGCTGGCGTTTGGCGAAATCAACCGGGCCGATGGTGCTGACGGCGGACGCACTTTCTTCCTGGGTTTGCCGGGCAATCCGGTGTCGAGCTTCGTCACCTTCCTGCTGTTCGTGCGGCCTTTCATTCTGCGTCTGCAAGGTGTGGCCAATGTGACGCCCAAGCGCCTGCCGCTGCGGGCCGACTTCACGCTGGCCAAGGGCGATCGCCGCAACGAGTTCCTGCGTGCCCGCATCAATGAACGGGGCGGGCTCGACCTGTTCCCGAACCAGAGTTCCGGCGTGCTCACGTCCACGGTGTGGGGCGATGGCCTGATCGACAATCCGCCGGACCGCACCATTGCGGAAGGCGATATCGTGCAGTTCATCCCGTTTGATCAGGTGGTGTATTGAAGATGGAAGTCGAGTTGCGCTTCTTCGCCAGCGTGCGCGAGCAGGTCGCCACGGCCCACGAGCGGGTCACCGTGCCCGCACATGTGAACACCGTGGGTGAGCTGCGCGAGTGGCTGTGCGAGCGTGGCGACAGTTGGCGCGCCGCGCTGGCCGGTAACCGGGCGCTGCGCATGGCGCTTGATCAAGCCGTCGCTACGCCGGCGGCTCGGCTGCATGCGGGCTGCGAGGTGGCATTTTTCCCGCCCGTGACGGGCGGCTGATCAGCGGAGCAGATGAGCGATGCCGATACGTGTACAAACCGAAGACTTCGATCTTGGCCGAGAAATCGCCGCATTGCGTGCAGGTTCGCCACAGGTTGGTGCGGTGGCGAGCTTTATCGGCACGGTGCGCGATATCAACGATGGCCAGAGCGTGTCCCAGATGGAGCTCGAGCACTATCCCGGCATGACCGAGAAGGCGCTCGAGCAGATTGTTGCGGCTGCCAGGCAGCGCTGGAAAATCATCGATGCACTGGTGATTCATCGGGTCGGGCCGCTGCGTCCGCTCGACCAGATCGTGCTGGTGGCAGTCACCTCAGCGCACCGCGGCGAGGCTTTTGCCGCCTGCGAGTTCATCATGGATTACCTGAAGAGCGAGGCACCGTTCTGGAAGAAGGAGCAAACGCCCGCCGGCGCCCGGTGGGTCGATGCCCGCGTATCGGACGATGCCGCCCTGAAGCGCTGGGGCATCGAGACCGGTAACGCCGGCGGAGTGGCACAGCCGCCCGATTCCTCTCCGGGTGACACTTCGGGTGTCACTGGAGGCCCTGCCAAATCTTCCTCCGGTTCGCGCACGTGACGCCACTCGGGCTGCTCGCAGTCGGTGCCGGCGCGGCCCTGGGCGCCTGGCTGCGCTGGGCCTTTTCGCTCGCCTGGAATGCGCTCAACCCGAGCCTGCCATATGGCACGCTGGCGGCCAACCTGCTGGGCGGCTACCTGATCGGGATCGCCGTTGGCATGTTCGGAGACCATGTCGAGCTGTCGCCCGAATGGAAGTTGCTGGTCATGACCGGCTTCCTGGGTGGCCTCACCACCTTCTCGACATTCTCGGCAGAAGTCCTGGCCAATGTGTCGGCTGGCAACTACGCGGCTGCAGCCCTGCATATCAGTGTGCATGTGCTCGGTTCCTGCCTGCTGGTCGCGGCAGGCCTCTGGACTTACCGGTTGCTCGCGTAGCACGATGGCCTCGCGGTGGCAGGGGAGGCAAGGGAATGGACGCGTCGCGCTTGCGATGCCCGCTCCCTCCCCAGCAATGTGGTTTTTGGCAGCCGTTTGATCTAGATCACTTGAAAATGTCAAGGCTTGCCTCATCTTTGTCGCATCTTTGAATGCAGGACTTGAGGGGTATTCATGCGTCTCGACAAACTCACCACGAAATTCCAGGAAGCACTGGCAGACGGCCAGAGTCTAGCCCTGGCCAACGATAATCAATACATTGATCCGCTGCACGTCCTGGCGGCCATGTTGCATCAGGCCGACGGCGGGGCAGGGCCCTTGCTGGAGCGCGCCGCGGTTAATGTGGGCGCCCTGAAGGAGGCAATCGACGGCGCTATCCGCCGCCTGCCGAAGGTGGAAGGGGTCACCGAAATCCAGGTCGGCCGCGAGCTGAACAACCTGCTGAATGCCACGGAAAAGGAAGCCATCAAGCGTGGCGACCAGTTTGTGGCCAGCGAGCTCTTCCTGCTGGCGATTGCCGAGGACAAGGGCGAGGCCGGCCGCCTTGCGCGCCAGCATGGCCTGACGCGCAAGATGATCGACCAGGCCATCAATGCGGTGCGTGGCGGGCAGACGGTCGGCAGCGCCGACGCCGAAAGCCAGCGCGAAGCCCTGAAGAAATACACCATCGACCTGACGGAACGCGCCAGGTCGGGCAAGCTCGACCCGGTGATCGGCCGCGACGATGAGATCCGCCGCGCGATCCAGATCCTGCAGCGTCGCACCAAGAACAATCCGGTGCTGATCGGCGAGCCGGGCGTTGGCAAGACGGCCATCGTCGAAGGCCTGGCGCAGCGTATCGTTAATGGCGAGGTGCCCGAGTCACTCAAGAACAAGCGCGTGCTGGTGCTTGACATGGCCGGGCTGCTGGCTGGCGCGAAGTACCGCGGCGAGTTCGAGGAGCGGCTGAAGGCCGTGCTGTCCGATGTCGCCAAGGATGAAGGGCAGACTATCGTCTTCATCGACGAAATCCATACGATGGTGGGCGCAGGCAAGGCCGAAGGCGCGATCGATGCGGGCAATATGCTCAAGCCGGCGCTGGCACGCGGCGAGCTGCATTGCATCGGCGCGACCACGCTCGACGAGTACCGCAAGTACATCGAGAAGGATGCCGCGCTCGAACGCCGCTTCCAGAAAGTGCTGGTCGAAGAACCGACGGTGGAGGCCACCATCGCCATCCTGCGCGGTTTGCAGGAGCGTTATGAACTGCACCACGGCGTGGAGATCACCGATCCGGCCATCGTCGCGGCAGCCGAGCTATCGCATCGCTATATCACCGACCGTTTCTTGCCGGACAAGGCTATCGACCTGATCGACGAGGCTGCCGCGCGCATCAAGATGGAAATCGACTCCAAGCCGGAAGTCATGGACCGTCTTGACCGTCGCGTGATCCAGCTGCAGATCGAGCGCGAGGCTGTGAAGAAGGAAACCGACGAGGCCTCCCTGAAGCGTCTCGACCTGATCGAGCAGGAAATCACGCGGCTGCAGAAGGAGTATGCGGATCTCGACGAGATCTGGCGCGCGGAGAAGGGTGCGGCACAAGGTACCGCCTCGCTCAAGGAAGAGATCGACCGCATCAAGCTGGAGATCGTGCGCCTGCAGCGCGAGGGCAAGCTCGACAAGGTGGCAGAACTGCAATACGCCAAGCTGCCGGAACTGGAAGGCAAGCTGAAGGCCGCCAATGCCGCCGAAGCGCAGGGTGCCACGCAGAACAAGCTGCTGCGCACGCAGGTCGGCGCCGAGGAAATCGCCGAGGTGGTCAGCCGCGCGACCGGGATTCCGGTGGCCAAGATGATGACCGGCGAGCGCGAGAAACTGCTGCAGATGGAAGACCGCCTGCATCAGCGCGTGGTCGGTCAGGATGAGGCCGTGCGCCTGGTGTCGGATGCCATCCGCCGTTCGCGTGCGGGGCTGTCGGACGAGAACCGGCCGTATGGTTCCTTCCTGTTCCTCGGCCCGACCGGTGTCGGCAAGACCGAGCTGTGCAAGGCCCTGGCCAGCTTCCTGTTCGATTCAGAAGAGCACCTGATCCGCATCGACATGAGCGAGTTCATGGAGAAGCACAGCGTGGCGCGCTTGATCGGCGCGCCGCCGGGATACGTCGGCTATGAAGAGGGCGGTTACCTGACCGAGGCCGTGCGTCGCAAGCCGTACAGCGTGGTGCTGCTGGACGAGGTTGAGAAGGCGCATCCGGACGTGTTCAACGTGCTGCTGCAGGTCCTCGACGATGGCCGCCTGACGGATGGACAGGGTCGTACGGTGGACTTCAAGAACACGGTGATCGTGATGACGTCCAACCTCGGTTCGCACCTGATTCAGGCGATGACGAACGAACCGTACGAAGCGATCAAGGGCGCGGTGTGGCAGGAAGTGAAGGAGCATTTCCGCCCTGAGTTCCTGAACCGCATCGACGAGGTCGTGGTGTTCCATGCGCTGGGCCAGGACCACATCACCAATATCGCGCGCATCCAGCTGCAGCGTCTGCGCGAGCGGCTGGCGAAGATGGATATGGCGCTCGATATCAGCGACGCGGCGCTGACGCACCTGGCTTCCGCGGGCTACGATCCGGTGTTCGGTGCACGGCCGCTCAAGCGTGCCATCCAGCAGCACATCGAGAATCCGCTGTCACGGCTGATTCTGGAAGGCAAGCTGGTGCCGAAGGATGTGGTGCCGGTGGACTACCGCGATGGCGATTTCGTGTTCGACCGTGTCGTGCACTGAGTGAAACGGAGGGGGAAACCCCTCCGTTTTTCATAGGGCATAGGGCGAGTGTGCCGATGTGCGCGGCACGACTCTGTACGGACCGCAAGCATGCGCGCGCCTGGCACAGTATTTAACAATCTTTGTCATTCCTCATTAATCGAGCTGAATAGAATAAGCGGCTTTATTGCTGTGCTCTAGGAGTCATATCGCCTGCGAGGCTTGATGCTCCGAAGGCATCCGGTGGAGCCGCCGCATGACCAAGGTTTGTCTGACGCGCAGTCTCAGTTCGCTTTGTCTGGGAAAGGAAGTTGGAAGAATCGAGGCCCAATCCGGCGTGCTCGCCACCTCCAGGCAGGTGCGGCGGCGCCACAGTCTGATCAATGTGCATGCCGTCGCTGCGCCCCAGCCTACCGGACCATCGCAATCCGGACTGCTTCGTAGCGAAACCGAATCGGCAGTGATCTATCCCAGCCGGCTGGCGCGTTCCCTGCAGTCTTCCGATCAGCTATCGCCACACGTACCAGAGACAGCTTCATCGACCTCGGGTGCCGGCTCATTCCCTGCGGTTCCGCATGCGGTTGCCTGTATGGCCACGGCAGCGGAATTTCCATTGCTGACGGGTGCCACAAGGATGGCTCAGGTAAAAGGCTGGGTGTGGCTAGTGAACCAGAGCAGCGCGGCCGAGCGTCTTGTCGCCAGTCTGAAGCATGAATATGGCGAGGCTGAACCGGATACGACCGAGCATGATGATCTCGCCTCGCGATTAAGAATTGCACAGGAACGACTGCAACGTCTGGAAGCACTCGGAAAACGTCTGCGGGACGCGGTACTTGGCGAGATTCGAGCTGCACAAAGTCACGAGAATCAAACTGCAGAAAATGGCAATGATCCAGAGGGACAAGACAACACAGTCTGGAAACTGAGCCGGCTGAGTCCGGACCGCATGCCAATCGAATTTCTTGCCCTGCTGCCGCCATCGGCCACAGCGATCGACCTAGCCGAAAACAAGATTACGGAGATTCCTGGCGGAACGTTCGATCGCTTCAACATGCTGCAGCGTCTCAATCTGTCCGGCAACCGGATCACGACGCTACACCGCGACAGTCTGCGCGGGCTGGAAAACCTGGTGGCGCTGGATCTTTCGGGCAACGCGATCGATTCCATGGATCCCGACGCCTTGTCGACACGGCTTGCGCTCGAGGACATCACCCTGAGCGGTAACCAGTTGAGTGCCTTGCCCCGCCTGCCCAAGCGCTTGAGACAGGCGAATTTTTCCGGCAATGCGCTTACGGCCATCGAGCCCGAGCGCCTGGCAGGGCTGACGCGGTTGCGGGTTCTGAATCTCAATGGAAATCAGTTGCATGCGTTCAAAGTGCCAGTGACAGGGTTGAAACGGTTGAGAACCCTCTGCCTGGGATTCAATCACTTGACTTGCCTTGAGCGCTCGCTGATGCGGCTCGTACCGAATCTGCGTACGCTGATGCTGGCAGATAACCGCTTGACGGAGATCACGGCGCAGAGCATGCAGGGTCCGCCAGGCCATCCCAGCCGGCTGCGCCGCCTGAGTCTCGCGGGCAATGCCATCCAGCGCATCGAGGACGGTGCGTTTTCTGGACAGCTGGCACTGCAACTGCTCGATCTGGAAGATAACCGTCTGTGTGAGCTTTCTCACATATTTCCCAAGACTTCGGCGCTGATGCGGATCAATCTTTCTCATAATCTGCTGAGAGCGATTGGTGATGGGCTGTTCGACGGGATGTCCAATCTGCGCGAGCTTGACCTGTCGCATAACCAGATTGCGAACGTGTCCGAGTATGCGCTGGGTGCTGCTGCCCAGGCTTCGCAAGACGAGACGCTGCTCCATATCCGGCTGCACGACAATGCACTCGACCATTTTCCAGTAAGGTTGCATCGGCGAGGCTGGGTCAAGGTCGATTTACACAACAATCATTTCACGTCGACGGAGGCTGCCCGCCTTGACGCCAGTCATCACGACGGCCCTGGCGTAACGTGTGTGCTGCGCCTGACCAATTTCGCCAGTCATGAGTCCGGATTCAATCGCTGGCTCGGCAAGCCGTTTACCCGACTGCTTGGCGCATTGCGCTATGTGGCCGAGGCTGATACGTTCTACGAATTCCTGCATATCTTCCAGCGCATCGGAAGCCCCCGCACCGACTTGCCGGCGGCCCTGCACGAAAAACGCGCGCGGATTGCCGCAGCCTTGCTAGATCGTGTGGAGACATTGCTCCCCGTACTGGCTGCGGACGAATCGGTGGCCCGTCAGTGTTTCGGAGCATTAAAATCCGGGTTGGAAGGGTGCGGAGACCGGGCCATGTTCGCCTGGTGGCTCATGGAAATCGAATGCCGCAAGCAGGGCATTCTCCGGGCATCGCCGGACCGCCTGCAACTGGTGCAGCTTGGCGTCTGGCTGCATCGCATGGAGAAACTGCTGCAGTTCGCAAAGGTCCTCAGTGCGCGCAACACCGGCAACGCCGCGGAAGCGGTAGAGATCCAGTTGTGGCTGTTCGAAGCATTGCATCGCCATGTGCTGGGTGACCTGGGCCGGCCGCAGGATATGTCGATGCAGATTCTGTACAAGAGCGCGGTCCTGGTGGATGACGATGATTTGCTGGAAATTCAGCATCAAATCGCCATGGCGGAATCGGCCGATGACTATCCCGAGGTGCTGGCGGATTACCTGCAGACACAGCCATTCTGGTTGGCGCATCTTGGTGGTGACCTTGCGTGGCAGGAAATGGTGCAGAACTTTGAAAACGCGTTGACGCGCATCGAAACGGACTACCGAAGTGAAAGTTTCGATCTGATGGCGCAGTTTGGCTACGAGGCCGATCATCCGGATTATCGAGTGAAGCAGACCGCGCTCGATACGCAGCGGGCCCAGGATCTCGCCACGACTCGAGCGGCATATACCCGGCAGACGATGGCGCCCGTCCGGACGGGGCTGGAACAGCTGGCCGCAGTTGCCCGCGCACGCAGCCTGCCGCCAGACACGACGGAGACCTCGGCACAGCGCCATGCGGCTGGCTGGCAATGGCTCGATCAGCGGATCGCGCAGATCCAGGCGGAATGGCTGGCCTTGCCGGATGAAGCGCGTGACGCTGAGACCGGACGGCGCGGAAAGCGTGGCACGCCCACACATGCCAATGCGCTGTATAGCTGCTGGCAGCGGTGGAAGTCGCTGCGCGCGTCTCTGCGCGTGCTGCACGAACTCCCGACATTGCCGCATCCGCACAATCTGTCGTTCGATCTCAGCGGCTTGCGCCTGACGGATTTCCCTGCAGCATTGCTTGGCTTGCTGCCCCAGCAGACCTACTTCCTCAAGCTGTCGGACAATGCGCTCGAAGCGATTCCCGATGACGCATTCAGCAGGTTTCAGCAACTGGAGCACCTGTACCTGGCCAACAACCGCCTGACGGCCTTGAGTAACGATAGCTTGTGCGGATTGAGGCATCTTCGTTCGCTGGATCTTTCGCACAACCAGCTGATTGACATCGCGCCGGCTGCGCTCAAGGGTCTGCACGTACTCGCGGAATTCGACGTCCGGTACAACATGTTGACGGAAATCCCTCGGCTGCCGGGAAGCGTCACCCTGGTCATGCTCGACAATAACCGGATCGCCCGTGTGACAGCGGATGCGTTGCGCGGCCTGCACCAGTTGCGGGACCTGCGTCTGCAGAGAAATGCCATCACATCCGTGCAACTGCCGGCCGGTGGCCTGCAGTCGCTGGTGCACCTGAATCTCAGCGAGAATCTTCTGGCAGCGCTGGAGGCGCCCATGCATGGCATGCCCAGGCTCGGTACGCTCGATCTGTCCCAGAACCGGCTTATCACCATAGAGGCAGGTGTGTTCGGGGGGCTTCCTCACCTGACAAGGTTGAACTTGTCCAGCAATCGTATCGAGACCATCTCGGACGCCGCCTTTAGTGAGTCGGTGCCCAAGCCGCCTGCGTCTGTCGCCGTTGTGCGCATCGCCCTGAGGCATAACCGGCTGACGCAGTTGCCCAGCACAATGCAGTGGCCATCGCGCCATGGCGCCGTGCTCGTCGATCTGCGCGACAACCTGTTTTCAGCGGATCTCATCCAGTCGATGCTGGCCACGCAACCCGACGCCATGCAAGGCCAGGCGACCGTGCTGTTGCTGCTGAAAAATCCTCTTGTGGAATCTGAGCAGGCGTAGAACGCTTTGTTTCGTGCTTGTCCAGGAGAGAGATGAAGCGGAAAGAAGCGACAGGCCGAACGAAAAAAAGGCCGGACGCTGGGTCCGGCCATCGGGAAAGGGAAGGAGGGATGCGACCTTCCCGTGTTGCTCTGTCTGTCCGGATGAATCCGCATCAGATTCATCCGGACAGCGTCACTGGCGATCAGAAGTTGGCGCGCACGCCGACCGTACCACCCCAGCCCGAGTAGCCACGGCTGCCCAGGGCGTGGGTGTAGCGGGCCTGCAGGTACATCGCCACATTCTTGTCCCACTGCACATTCACGCCCAGGCCGTACTGCGCCATCGTGCCCACCTTGTCGCCGGCGAAGTCCACCCCGGCGGCGTGTACCACATTGCTGCTGCCGGCCAGCTGGCGGATCAGGTTCGCCTCGACATACGGCGTTGCAGTGCGACCAGCCTCATCCGAACGGTCCAGCATCAGGCGGGCGCCGATCCGGCCAATCAGGCTGCTGCCCCCGAGCTTGCCCACCTCGATCTGGTCCACATCGGTAAAGCCCTTCAGGTGCTGGTACTGGTACTGCAGCTGGGCCTGCGGCTCGATGCGCAGGTTGGCCGGCAATTGGATGTTGTAGCCGCCCTCGATCGACGCGCCGAAGCCGTAGCCCGAAGTCTTGCCGGCATCGCCACGGGCTGCCGTCTTGAACTTGGCGCGGATGGCCGAAGCCTGCAGCACGCTGTCCACATACCAGCCCGATGGGTGC
>DATLHT010000168.1:0-3662 GCA_035539795.1 Burkholderiaceae bacterium | reverse complement strand
CCGCGCTGGCTGCTGTACTGCGTGGCATCGGTATGGCCGGACAGGCTGATGGCATTCGGTACGTCGTTCAGCGCCGCGCCGATCTCCCGCAGGATCACGCGCATATGCGGCTCGACCTCGGCGCTGGCGATGGCGAACATGGGCCGGTTCTGTTCGTCGACGATCTGGATGCGCAGGCCTTCGGAAGTGATGTCGATCAGCAACTGCTTGCGATACTGGCGCATCACCGGATTGCTCTCCGCGCGCGCCTCGATCTCGCGCTTGAGACGCATCAGCGCCGGGTCCTCGGCGGCCGGCCGCCGACCCCGTTCGCGCACCATGGCGTCGGCCGGCACCGGATTGGGCTGTGGCATGCTCTGGCGGATCGCCATGTCGCCGGAGAGGATGCTGGACTGGTCGCCCGAATTGTTGCCGCCGAACATCGCCACCTTGAGCGGGGTACGGAAGTAGCTCTCGATGCTGCTCAGTTCGGCGCGCGACACGGTGCCCAGCAGCCACATAAGCAGGAAGAAGGCCATCATGGCCGTGATGAAGTCGGCATACGCGATCTTCCAGCTGCCGCCGTGATGCGCGTGCGCCTTGCGCTTGGCGCGCCGGATGACAATGAAGGTTGGCGTATTGGACCGGCTCATGGCGCGTTCCTGTCGGATGATGCGGCCATCATGCCTTGGCCTTGAACTGGCGCACGTGGTCTTCCAGCTCGGCGAACGACGGACGCTCGGTGGAGAACAGCACCTTGCGCCCGAACTCCACGGCGATAGCCGGTGCGTAGCCGTTCATGCTGGCTAGCAGCGTGACCTTGATGCACTGGTACAACTTGGTTGATTCTTCCGCGCGCTGCTCGATCAGCGAGGACAGCGGGCCGACGAAGCCATAGGCCAGCAGAATGCCAAGGAAGGTCCCCACCAGCGCGGCGGCGATCAACTGGCCAAGTTCGGCAGGCGGCAGACCGATGGAGCCCATGGTGTGGACCACGCCCATGACGGCGGCGACGATGCCAAAGGCGGGCATGGCATCGCCAACCTTGGCGATGATCCGCGCCGGCATTTCTTCTTCGTGGTGATGGGTGTCGATCTCCTGATCCATCAGCGCTTCGATCTGGAACGGATTGAGATTGCCACCTACCATCAGACGCAAATAATCGGTGACGAAGACGAGCGCACCCGGATGTGCCTGCAGCGCGGGGTAGCTGTTGAACAGTTCGCTCTCGTACGGATTGTCGATATCGGATTCGATGGACATCATGCCATCGCGCCGGATCTTGGCCAGCACCACGTACAGCAGCGCCATCACCTCCATGTACAGCTCCTTGGTGTACTTGGAACCGCGCACGGCACGGGGCAGCGCCTGGAGCGTGGCGACAATGGCCTTGCGGTCGTTGCCGACGATGAACGCCCCTAGCGCCGCGCCGCCGATGATCAGTAGCTCGACCGGCTGGAACAGCGGGCCGAGGTGGCCGCCTCCGAGCGAGTATCCGCCGAATACGGCCAGTACGATGACAAGGTAACCAAAGGCGACCAGCACTGACGACAACTCCCTGACTGAAGAGCCGCGACACGCGGCCTCAGAGGGATTAACGGCAGATGGGAGAAGAACTTGAGGGTCGCCGCGCATGCATATGCATGGCGGCAAAGCAGATCAATCAGCCGTGGTAGGCGTACGTTTTTTCTTGCCGGCCCGCGACGGCGGCTGGCAGACACCGCAGACATAGTTGTCGTGCAGATCGCCGGTGTGTGCCACGAAGTGGCCATGGCAACGCTGACACACCACGGTCTCCAGCATCTTGCTGTCGAAAAACTTGAGCATCATCCAGGCGCGCGTGATCGACAGCACTTCTTCTTGTTGATGGACCTGCAGATGTTCCTGGTACAGCTTGTAGGCGGCGATGAGGCGGCGGATGCCCGTGACGCGGCTATGCTGGCCAAGAAAATCGTAGATCCCGTAGAAGATCGACGCATGGATGTTCGGCCCCCAGGTCAGGAACCAGTCTGCCGAAAACGGCAGCATGCCCTTGGGCGGCGACTCGCCCCGGATTTCCTTGTAGAGGCGCACCAGCCGTTCGCGGCTGAGCGTAGTTTCGGCTTCCAGCAACTGCAGGCGTGAACCAAGCTGGATGAGTTCGGCGGCGAGGTGGATCTGCTCCACCTCGCTCATGACGGAGGCGTAGCGCATGGACAATCAGCCGGTTGAATGTCAACCGACCTGCGCGACGCCCTGGCGGGCAAGCAGGATGGACATCTGGCTGTGCTGCAGGCCGTTCTCACGGTGCGGCTGGGTCACCAGGCCAAGCATGGCGTGGTCGTCCAGGCGGAAGCGGCACAACAGCACGTTGGTGCTGGCGAGCTTCACAAGCTGTGCGGGGGAGATTTCCTGCAGGATGTCCGCCAATTCCTCGGAAATACCGAGACGGAACAAGGCGGTGTCGCGATCTGCCGCCAGCATGCGCTGGGCCAGCATGAGATACGTGAGATTCAGCTCGCTGATCTCGGATAGCAATTCTGGAGTCTTCATGGTTCCCGTCGTGTGCAAATAGGCAGCATCAGGCGGTTCCATGCGTACTCGCACGCGTTTCCATGCCGTGCCGGCATGCTGCGCGTGCAACCCCGTATGACCCCGTCCGGCAACAGTCGCTGCCAAAAAAACAGAGTCCCGCTACATTGGCGAGACCCTTATGGTCGGCCGGTGCATCCGGTCCGCCGTGTTTTGTATGTCCCTATTGTTGTGTGACCGTCAGGCCATGACAAGAGGTAATTTACTCCGCTTTTATGTCATCCAGAAGTCCATCATTATGTAGGAATCAGGACTACATGGAAACTGCAGACACCATTGTACAGAACGCCTGCAGCGGAATATTGACCTGGATCAAGCACCCCTTGGCGGCGATCCGAGCCGGCCCTTCTGAAGTGGGGACGGTCCGCTACGGCCCATCGACGAGCCGGACAAATTGCATGATCGGGCCGTGTCCGTGCATACAAGCCAAAACGAGATCATCAGCCTCTTCCGGTTGCGCACATCAAATACAATTCCTTGAAAAACAAGGCAGAACAAGGCTTCTGGAAATACATGCACAAGCCGTAAAAGCAATGCCATGATTGTATGCAATGTAGCGCCCATAACGCCAACAACGAGGAGACCTGCATGCAATCGAATCCTTTCGCCCGTTCCACCGTTGCCACTACCACGCTGTCGCGACGCACGCTGCTACGCCATGGCGGCGGCGTGGCACTGGCCGCCGGACTGGCCAGCTTGGGCTTGCCGGTACGTGCCCAAGCGCGCTATCCGACGCGCCCGCTGCGCATGGTGATCGCGTTTCCGCCCGCCGGTGCAACCGACATCCTGGCACGCATCATCGCGCAAGGCATGACCAGCCAGCTCGGGCAGTCCGTGGTGGTGGAGAACAAACCTGGTGCTGGCGGCATGATCGGCCTCGATGCAGGCGCCAAGGCGCCCGCCGATGGCTACAATCTGTTCCTGTGTGCCCTGACCAACCAGGCCATTGCCGGCCATCTGTATCCGAAGGCGACCTCGGATATCACGCGCGATTTTGAGCCGATTGCCCTGCTGGCCAATGGCGCGCACATCCTGAACGTGCATCCCTCGGTGCCGGCGAAGACGCTGCCGGAATTCATCAGCTGGCTGAAGGCCAACGACGGCAAGATCAA
>DATLHT010000167.1:0-2888 GCA_035539795.1 Burkholderiaceae bacterium | reverse complement strand
GTGCCCGCTTGCGACGAGGTTTGCGCAGGCAGTTGCGACTTCGCTCTCCTCATCGACTTCGACACGCCAGATGCGGATCAGGCTTGCGGCCGGTGCGTCCAAACGCGTTGCTTCCCGATGGTTGGCGTCATTGTCCAACTGCATACCGAGCCAGACCAGATGCCTTACGATCGCGCTTCGCACATCGGCTGCGTTGGCGCCGATGCCACCGGAGAAAACCAGGTCATCGATGCCACCCAGCCGCGTGGCCATCGCGGCAATCCCTTGTGCGACCCGCAGCGCAAACACCTCCCGCGCCAGCTCGGCTGCCGGGCTATCGGACGCTAGCAATTCACGCATGTCGCCCGACTGTCCGGAGATTCCGCGCAACCCGCATTCGTGATACAGCGCCTGCTCAAGGGAGTCCACGGTGAAGTCGTCCTGGCGCAGGAGGAAAAGCAGCGCCCCTGGGTCGAGACTTCCACTTCTGGTCGCCATCGGTAATCCGTCCAATGGCGTCATCGTCATCGTGGTATCGACGCTGCGACCATTCTGCACGGCGCACAAACTGGATCCGCCGCCCAGATGCGCCAGCACTACCCTGCCCCGGACAATGCCGTCTTCCATATGCGCCAGCAACCGCATCGCGGATGCGAACGCCAGCCCATGAAAACCGTACCGTCTGACACCGACTGCATCCCAACTTTGCGGCACTGGTAGGCGCCGCGTGTTGGCCGGTAGTGCTGCATGCCAGACGGTATCGTAGACACCGCACTGAACGGCGTGCGGCCATAGCTTTGCTGCACTTTCCACTAACGCCAGCGCAGGCGGTTGGTGCATTGGCGCCAAGCTTGCCAGCGCATGCAACCGTTCGATCTCCTCTCCATCGAGGATACGTGCTGCCTCGGCGTGGCCACCGTGGACGATGCGGTGCCCTATCCATGTCGGTGCCGCGACAAATCCAAGTGCGTCGGTTGCCCGTGTCAGCAAAGTCCGTGGATCGCCGGTGGATTCATCGAGCGTAAGTTCGATCCTCCGTGACAGCATAGATCTTTCCGCACCGAGGCCAAATCCGTCGAAGCGCGCAGCTTTCAATGTGACTGAGCCCAGATTCAGCGCCAATAGCGACCCCTCGCTGGACGCCCTCATGCGGGCTCCTTCTGCCACAACACCGCTGGCAGCCCATGTCCCATGACAGCTTCGTACTCTGCGGATGAGAGCCAGGCAGCCGGTGGCTGTCCCAGCAGGTTGGCAGCAGCCTCGACTGCATGGGCCCAGGTGCAACGGTTGGCGAACATCAGCCCATCGACGTCGAGCGTGCCGCCGCGGTTCCGATATCCCAGCGCCTGGGTAAGACGAGGACCATCGTCCAGTCGGCGCAGAGCACCCAGGAACGGTTCGGGACGCATGTGCGTTACGAACAGGCGCGGCTTGGCAGGCACGAACCAGCGCCGCAGTGTTTCGTCATCATGGACGGACTCCGACTCCGTTCCATCGCGCGGAGTCCGGAAGCGGCCGGGCTCGCCCAGGTAAATCAGGTTGGCCACTACATTGTGTTCGCGCAGCCGCTCCCAGGCACGGCGCAGCGCAGCGAGTTGATACGCACCGGTGGCGACCAGGTCGATCACCGCGTCGGGGTAGTGTGCGAGGGACAGCGCACCGTCGCGCACCAAAGCCGCGGCTTGTCCGGCATCCAGCAGCACGGGAAGTTCGCGTTTGGGCACCACCAATGCGGCGATGCGCCCGTATTCACCGTAGATCGTCTTCAGTGCGGCTTGCGCGGCATTCGCATCCGGCGGGAACATCACGCGCACCCCATCTTGCATCTCCCCGAGCAAGGCTTCCGTCAACGTCGGATCCTGGTGCGACTGCTCGTTCTTGGCGTTCTCCCAGGTATGCGAGGTCAACACCAGCGGCATCGACAACCAGCCAGGTGCGCGCCCTGCCCGGCGCAGCTGCCGGGCGAAGATCAGCTCCTGGCGCAGCGCGCCCAGCATCTTCACCGCGAAGGCTTCGTAGGTGACCACAAGGTTGATGCCGCCCTTGTTCGCGAGCGCGGCGCAAACCACGGCCTCTTCGTTGAGCGCGGTGATGACGGCGCCATCGCGGGCCTCGGCTACGCCTGGTTCTGGTTCCTGCACGCGGTGCTTGAGGCGGTCGAGCGTATGGTCCAGACGATTGCTGCGCAGCTCGTCCGGATTGCCGACGCGCGGCCGTAACGCGGGATTGGCGGCTATCGTCGCAACGAAGTACTCGTCGAGCGCTGCCATCGGCGCGATTGTTTCTCCGGGCGTGCGCCAGCCGGGTTCCGGAAGTTTCGGCAATGGCACTTGGCGTACCGCCAGCGCATGATCCCGTTCGAGCGGCCGGCGCTGCGCATCATGCGTGGCCAAGAGGGACAGCGCTTCACGCAGCTCGGTTTCAGGCACATGCAGGCGCTTGCAGGCGGTGGTGAACTCGTTGCGAGCGGCTTGGTTGCTGGACGGATTTCCTGCCAATGGCAGATTGTGCGCGCGGTTGCTGCCGGCACCCGGAAGGCCGTAGCCTTTCGGCGCCTGGGCGACTCCGTATCGCAATGGCATCCCGCTATCGGACCCGGCGGTGAGGTGGGCATCGAGCCTGGCCTGCTGTCCCAGCTCGATGGCGTGTATACCCCAGACAAAGCTTGCCGGGTCGCGCCCATCGATCCCGATGGGTTGGAACCCATTGAGCTGAAGATGCGCATACAGCCAGCGTTCGCCACCCTGCTGGGCGATCTGGGTACGCTGCTCGATACGGCGGCCATTGAGGATCATGATAGGGGCGATGAATCCGCAGTCTTCCGGCCGCCACCATCGCGGTGCCCAATCGCTGCCTCGCTGCTCCTCGAACGCACCGTCGCTGAGAAACGCGACAAGCCGTTCGCCTGG
>DATLHT010000166.1:0-9488 GCA_035539795.1 Burkholderiaceae bacterium | reverse complement strand
ACTGAGCACCGTCAGCGCCTCGCGCGCCGTGCGCAGGCGCAGGTCGATGACCGCCCCATTGGCTTCGTTACCGCTTTGCAGCTGGCGCGTGCGGCTGATTGTGTCGTTGAAGATGGCTGCCAGTTCCGCATCGGCCTGGATAAAGCGCGGCAGGCCATAGGGATCGTCCAGCGGATGCTGTGCGGCCCACCACTGGCGACGTTCCTGGTCGAGCCCGGCGAGATGGTTGACCTGGTGCTGCTTGCGCTCGGCACTCTCCTCGATGCGCGCGCGTTCGCCGGCGAGCAGTGCCTCGGCTTCTTCGCGCAGCGTGGTTTCGAGCAGGCGGATCGTGCTGTTCTCGTCGCGCAGCAGCATCAGCAGCTGGGCACGGGGATCAGCGCGGGCGGGGATCACGGAGGGCATGCGGGCTCCTTGTCGGAAAGCGGGGGGAGCCGTCATGTGTCACAGGAAGTGCACCGCGTGGGCATTGCGCGCACGAATCGGGGCTGTCAGCGGGTGGAATCGGGTTTGCCGAGCAGTTCGAAGGCGGCTTTCATGGCCGCATCGGCGATTCCTTCGGCATTGATCGGCAGGCGGCCTTCACGGATCGCGGCGCGGATCGCTTCGACACGCGCCGTATCGACCGGCTCTGGCTGCGCCACCAGCGTCTGCTGCAACGCCTGTACGCTCAGGGCCGGCTCGCCCGTCGTGGTGGAACTCCCGGCACGGCCGACAGCCGGGCGCCGCACGCTCTGCGCGGCCGGCGACGTCGCATCCTTGGTCGGCGCGGCGGGCGGCGTACTGCTGACGGTCTTCTTGATTTCCACGATGGCTCTACCTTGCTGACAGGTCCTGTTACATCATAACGGCATCCTCTCTGGAAAACTTTAGGGAAATTTGATCCTGCTCAATACTGCACCCGGACGACCCCGCCGGCCCCGGCGATGCCCCGGACCACCGCGCCATTGGCGGTGCGGACCTGCGCGACCTGGCCCTGCAGCGCCTGATTGAGCGCGCGGCCATCGCTGGTGATCTGGAAGCTGCCACCTTCGACGACCAGCTTGACCGTCTGCCCGGCCTGCACGGCCACCTGCTGGCGCAGGCTGTGCAGCGTGAGCGGCGCGCCTTCGGCCACGCGGCTCATCAGTACACGGCCGATAGCTTCGTCGGCATGCTGGACTGCGCCACGCGGCAACGCCGCTTCGTCCCCGGTGCGCTGTACCAGGTCGGCTGCCTCCACGACTGTGCCGACGGGCAGAGCGCGTGCGGCAACCCAGTAACTGACACTCACGGCGATGGTCACCGGCACCCACGTGGCCCATTGTTGTGGCGCATCGCAGCGCAGCCCGACCTGTACACGGCCACGCAGCCGTTCCGGCGGCGGCAACAGGACGTCAAGCTGCGTGCAGTGCGGACCCACGGTGCGCATGTCGAGCGCGCCGACTTCGATACGCGCCTGCCCAGCCTGTCCGGCCGGAAGACGCGTTTCCACCTGTGTACGAATTTGCGCCTGCAGGCGCGCGGCATCAGCCTGTGCGGGCTGGTTCCCCCAGGCATGGCTGGCCGGCCACGCCAGCAGGCAGGCCAGCAGGAGCGACAGGACGGTGCGGAACAGGACAGGCATGACGGCTCCTGTATTGACGGACTTCGATAGCGTCAGAGTGTAGTCATGCCCTGCGCCATGAAAAGCACGAGATACCGCGTAAACCTCCCTCTATTCCGGCGAATGGTCTTGCGCAGTGGCCCGTAGTATCGGCAACGTGAAAAAGTCTCTGGACGCAGGCAGACACACATTGTCTGTGGACGGGACTGGCATCGAACGACACCGGATAGCGCATACGCGGCGGGACGACAGGGGAATACCGATGGTCAGCAAGCTCGATCAGGCCTTTGCCTTTCATGAACAGGCGACGCGGTTACGCGTGCAGCGCCATGAATTGCTATCGGCCAACATCGCCAATGCGGATACGCCGCAGTACAAGGCGCGCGACATCGATTTCAACAGCGCCTTGCAGCAGGCGATGGCCGCGCGTGGTGCCGGTGGCGCAGGCAATCCGGCAACCGCCACGCTGCTGGCTACGACTTCTGCGCGCCACCTCACGGCTGCGGGCAGCACGGCCGGGCAGGCTGCGGCACAGCTGGCACATGCCGAGGCGCTGTACCGCACCGTGCAGCAGGCCAGTATTGATGGCAACACCGTCGACATGGATGTCGAACGGATGCAATTCATGAACAACACCATGCATTACGAAGCCAACCTGACCTTTTTGAGTTCGCGCATCAAGTCGCTGATGTCTGCGATCCAGGGTTGAAGCCGGACAGTACGCTAGAGGAAACAGCCATGTCGCTCTTCAATACGCTCGATGTCGTCGGCTCGGCGCTGACGGCCCAGTCCAAGCGCCTGAACGTCGTCGCCAGCAACCTGGCCAATGCCGACAGCGTGACGGGGCCGGATGGCCAGCCCTACCGTGCGCGCCAGGTGGTATTCAGCACCGTTGCGGCGCAGGCCGGCGTTAATGGCGGCGCGAATGGTACGGGTCCGGAAACTGCGGCGGTTGCCGTGGCCGGCGTGGTGGAGAGCGATGCGCCGATGCGCCGCGTGCACCAGCCAGGCCACCCGCTGGCCGACGCCGACGGCTTCGTGACGCTGCCCAATGTGGATGTGGTGGAGGAGATGGTGAACATGATCTCCGCCTCGCGCTCGTACCAGGCCAATGTCGAAGTCGCCACCACCACGCGGTCGATGGCCATGAAAGCACTGACGCTCGGCCAGTGACCTGAACGATAACTGCGCCAGCCAACAAGGAACCGACCCATGGTCACCAGTGTGAACAACAACAGCGGCGTCGATGTGCTGAACAGTGCGGCGAAGAAATCGTCGACCGAGGCACAGGACCGTTTTCTCAAGCTGCTGGTCGCGCAGCTGCAGAACCAGGATCCGATGAATCCGATGGACAACGCGCAGATGACCTCGCAGATTGCGCAGATCAATACGGTCAACGGCATCACGCAGCTTAACGAGACCATGCAAGGCGTGGCCTCGCAGATCGTCGCCACGCAAAACATCCAGGCCGCTGGGCTGATCGGCAAGTCGGTCGAGGTGGTATCAGACCGCATCATGAAGACGGATGGCAAGGCCAATATCACGTTGGCGTTACCACTCGGCGCGGACAGCGTCACGGTGACCGTACTTAACGAAGCAGGCTTGCCGGTGCGCGTGTTCGAGATGGGCAAGCAGGAACCGGGTCGCGCCACCGCCGTGTGGGATGGCAAGACAAACGACGGCCAGACGCTGCCCGATGGCAAGTACCGCATCGAGGTGGCCGCCAAGGCGGGCGGCGTGGCGGTGGAAGCCGTGCCGCTGGGACGCGACCAGGTGTCGGGCGTGACGGTGACGTCCGGCCAGGCGCAACTGCAATTGTCGCAGCTGGGCGGGGTACGCCTGGGCGATGTGATTTCGATTCTGTAAGGGGAGCGCAATGGGTTTTCAGCAAGGGTTGAGCGGCCTGAACGCAGCGGCGAAGAATCTCGACGTGATCGGCAACAACGTCGCCAATGCCAATACGGTGGGCTTCAAGCAGTCCAAGACGCAGTTTGCTGACGTCTATGCACGGTCGCTCGTCGGCGCTTCCGACTCGCAGGTCGGACTGGGCGTGAAGGTTGGCGCGGTGGCGCAGGAATTCTCGCAGGGCAGCATCTCGCTGACCAACAACCCGCTCGACATCGCTGTGAACGGCAACGGATTCTTCCGTGTGGTCGATCCGACCTCGCAGTCGGTCTCGTACACGCGCAATGGACAGTTCCAGACCGACAAGGCCGGCAATATCATCACCATGAGCGGCATGCGGTTGACCGGTTACCCGGACAACGCCACTACCGGCCTGCCGGATACCAACGCGCCGCTGCAGCCGCTGACCGTACCGGTCGGCGACCAGGCGCCGCAGCGTACCGATGCGGTGGTGATGCGCCTGAACCTGAATGCCGAGGCTACCCCGCCGGTGGTCGCCACGTTCTCGCCGAGCAACACCAATTCGTTCAATCATTCCACGTCGATCCCGGTGTATGACTCGCTTGGCTCGGAGCATCTGCTGACAGCCTACTACGTGCGCAACGACCAGGTAGCCAACCCCACGGCATCCGACTGGACGGTGCACTTCGCCATCGACAATGTCGAAGTGGTCGGTGTGACGCAGGACCTCGACTTCAACACCAGCGGCGTACTCACACCGCCGCCGGCGATGGTCAACGTGCCGGTCAATGGCCAGACCTTCACTTTCGATTCCGTCGGCACCACGCAGTACGGTGGCTCCTTCGGCGAAACCGAGACGCGCCAGAACGGCTATGGCATCGGCCGCCTTGCCAGCTTCAGCGTCGACAAGGATGGTGTGATCCTGGGCCGCTACTCGAACGGCCGTACCGCCGCACTGGGCCAGGTGGCACTCGCCAACTTCCGCAGCGTGCAGGATCTCGAATCCATCGGTGACAACCTGTGGAACGAAACCGCCGGTTCCGGCGCCGCGAGCGTCGGTGCGCCGGGCTCCGGCATGCTCGGCCTGCTGCAGGCCTCGGCGGTGGAAGAGTCGAACGTCGACCTCACGGCCGAGCTGGTGAACATGATCACCGCACAGCGCGTGTACCAGGCCAACGCCCAGACCATCAAGACGCAGGACACCATCCTGCAGACCATGGTGAACCTGCGCTGATGCGCTGCTGACCGCCTGACGCTGGAGCTGTCCTGTGGACAAAAGCATCTACCTCGTGATGAATCGCGCACGGCACCTGTTCGATCAACAGGCGTCGACCGCCAACAATCTTGCCAACGCCGGTACCAATGGCTTCAAGGGACAGGTGGATGCTGCGCAAACCGTGCGCCTGCTCGGCGAAGGCAGCGAGACGCGGCAGTTCGCCATGGCTGCCACCATCGGCACCGACCTGCGTCCGGGTCAGATCCAGACCACCGGACGCAGCCTCGACGTGGCGCTCTCCGGCCCGGGCTGGCTGGCGGTACAGACCCCAACCGGCGAGGAAGCATACACGCGCAACGGCGGTCTGCAGCTGGGGGCCGACGGCACGCTGCAGACGCGTACCGGCTTGCCGGTCGCCGGTGTCGGCGGCCCGATCGTGATCCCACCGGAAACGCAGGTGCAGTTCGCTGCCGACGGCACCATCACCGCCGTCAGCAACGACAACGCGGTACGACCGGTTGTGCTGGGCCAGATGAAGCTGGTGAATATCGAACCGGTGGAGCTGGAGCGTCGTCCGGATGGGTTGTTCCGGCAGCGTAACGGCGAGCCGGCGGAGGCCGACGAGACAGTGCGCATCGTTGGCGGTGCGCTGGAAGGCAGCAACGTCAATCCCACCGAGGCGCTGGTGCAGATGATCGATGTTTCGCGCCAGTTTGACATGCAGATGAAGATGCTGCGCGACAACGATTCGAGCGCCCAGCGCGCCAATGAATTGCTGCGCCACAGCTGACGCGGATATCAGGAGGTTTCATGCTACGTTCCCTATGGATTGCCAAGAGCGGACTCGAAGCGCAGCAGTCGCAGCTCGACGTCATTTCCAACAACATCGCTAACGTCGGCACCAATGGCTACAAGCGCAGCCGCGCGGTGTTCGAGGACCTGCTGTACCAGACGGTACGGGAGCCCGGCGCGCAGTCATCGCAGCAGACGGTACTGCCTTCCGGCCTCCAGGTCGGCACCGGCGTGCGCGTGGTGGCGACTGAACGGATGTTCACGCAGGGCAACCTGCAGCAGACCGGCAATTCCACCGATATGGCCATCAACGGCGCCGGCTTTTTCCAGGTGCAGTTGCCGGACGGTACGCTTGGCTATACGCGTGACGGCAATTTCCAGATCGACGCGCAGGGCCAGCTGGTATCGTCCAGCGGCTACCCCATGCAGCCCAATATCGTCGTGCCGGCCACCGCAACTGGCATCACCATCGGCAAGGATGGGGTGGTGTCGGTGACCACGGCGGGTACGCCCAATGCCACGCAGATTGGCAATATCCAGCTTGCAACGTTCGTCAATCCTGCCGGCCTGCGCGCGCTGGGCGAGAACCTCTATGCAGAGACCGATGCCTCGGGCGTGGCCAACGTCAACGCGCCCGGGACCAATGGTGCCGGTGCCGTGACGCAGGCGTATGTGGAGACCTCCAACGTGAACGTCGTGGAGGAACTGGTCAACATGATCCAGACGCAACGCGCCTACGAGATGAACAGCAAGGTGGTCGAACGTTCCGACCAGATGCTGCAGAACCTCGCACGCCTGTAAGGACGGACAACCCCGGAATTGGTCATGATGAATCGCATTTCCCTGCTCCCGGCAGCGCTGTCAATCGTGCTCTCGGGCTGCATGTACCAGACACCCCAGCCCATCGTCTACCAGCCGATGGGCCTGCCGCCGCAGCCCGCGCCGCTGCAGCCGGGCAATGCCGGTGCAATCTACCAGGCCAGCGTCACCCCCGTGGCCGCCGGCTTCCGTGGCATGTTCGAGGACCGCCGCGCGCGGCAGGTCGGCGATACGCTGACGATCCTGATCTCGGAAAAAACCACGGCCAACAAGAAGAACACCGGCAACGTCGGCCGTACCGGGTCGCTCGGCGTGAGCGTGCCGCAGCTGTTCGGCATCAATACCAATGTGGTGAATGACCTGGGTGTGTCGGCCAATACCTCGAACAAGTTCGATAGTACGGCTGCCAACGGTTCGGCCAATGACTTCACCGGCACCATCGCGGTCCAGGTGATCGGCGTGCAGCCGAACGGCAACCTGGTGGTGAGCGGCGAGAAGCAGATCGCCATCGGCCAGGGGAACGAGTTCGTGCGCTTTTCCGGCATCGTCAACCCGTCCAATGTGACGGCGGCGAACACGGTGCTGTCCACGCAGGTGGCTGATGCGCGCATGGAATATCGCGGGACCGGCTATGTCGCAGAGGCGCAGCAGATGGGCTGGCTGTCGCGTTTCTTCCTGTCGGTGATGCCGTTCTGAGATGAGGATGCAGCTTGTGATGAAGGGCGTGACGAAGTGCCTGTTGACGATGCTGGCCGCCATGGCGCTCTGGCTGCCGGGGATGGTGCAGGCCGAACGGCTGAAGGATCTGGTGACTGTGCAGGGCGTGCGCGAGAACGCGCTGATCGGCTACGGCCTTGTGGTCGGTCTCGATGGCAGCGGCGACCAGACCACGCAGGCACCGTTCACGAGCCAGAGTTTCGCCAACATGCTCAAGGAGTTTGGCGTCAACCTGCCGCCCAACGCCAGCATCCAGCTCAAGAACACGGCTGCCGTCGTGGTCACGGCGTCGCTGCCGCCGTTCGTGCGGCCGGGACAGACCATCGACGTGACAGTGTCCTCGATCGGCAATGCCCGCAGCCTGCGCGGCGGTACCTTGCTGATGACGCCGCTCAAGGGGGCGGACGGGCAGATCTACAGCATCGCGCAGGGCAACGTCGTGGTCAGCGGCGCGGGTGCGTCAGCGGGCGGCAGCAAGGTCCAGGTCAATCACCTAAGCGTGGGCCGCATCGCCAACGGTGCGACCGTGGAACGCGCGGTACAGGCCACGCTGGGTCAGGACGGCTACGTGCAGCTCGATGCCGGTACGGCCGATTTTGGCACGGTGGACCGCATCGTTGCCGCCATCAACCGGCGCTTTGGCAGTGGCATGGCCGCAGCCGCCGATGCACGCATGATCATGGTGCGCGCGCCGGCCACGCCGAACGAGCGTGTCAGCTTCATCGCCCAGCTCGAGAGTATCGAGGTGCAGCCCGTGGCTGCCGCCGCCAAAGTCGTGATCAATGCACGCACCGGTTCGGTGGTGATGAACCAGGTGGTCAAGGTGGAAGCGTGCGCGGTGGCGCATGGCAACCTCTCCGTGGTGATCAGCAGCGAGCCGGTGGTGAGCCAGCCCGCGCCATTCTCGCAAGGCCAGACCGTGGTCGGCCAGCGTTCGCAGATCGAATTGCGGCAGGGCGGTGGCAGCCTGATGGAGGTCAAACCGGCGGCCAATCTCTCCGATGTCGTGAAGGCCATCAACGCACTCGGCGCCAATCCGCAGGACCTGATCGCCATCCTGCAGGCGATGAAGGCGGCCAATGCGCTGCGCGCCGAACTTGAAATTATCTGAGGACCCGGCATGATCAGACAGGACCTGTCAGCCCGCCTGGCCATGGACTCGCAAAGCCTCGAAGGCCTCAAGCGCAGCGCGCGCGAACGTCCCGATGTGGCTGCCAAGGCAGTGGCCAAGCAGTTCGATGCACTGTTCATCAACCAGATGCTCAAGCAGATGCGTGAGTCCATGCCGCAGGATGGCATGCTCGATTCCTCGCAGAGCCGGATGTATACCTCGATGTTCGACCAGCAGGTGTCGCAGAGCCTGGCGACACGCGGCGTCGGCGTGGCCGACATGCTGCTGCGCCACTTGCAGCGCGGCACGCAGGTGGAGCCGACCGGGACGTCCGCAACCGCCGGACCGATGGCGTTGCAGCCGCAGGCCATGCCGTTGCCGGCGCTGGCGGCATCATCTCCTGCCGAAGCGGTGGCCAAGACAGCGGCCGTAGCCAGTGCGATCCGCTATGTCGATGCGCATGGCGCGGCCACCACGCCGCGCCCCGGTCTCGAAGCGCGTGTCCGCAACGCGCTTGACGCCTTGCGGCAGCAGGCCGAAGGCAAATCGGTACCGCGTATCGAGACGGCGGCCGCTGACGCGTCGTCGACACAAGGCGCACGGCGCGGCCGCGTGGCCCAGTTCTTCGACCGGCTCTCCGACCACGCTGCGGAAGCGAGCCGGCTGACTGGCATTCCCGCCAAGTTCATCCTCGGCCAGGCCGCGCTGGAAAGCGGCTGGGGCCGCAGCGAGATCCGCACGGCGGGCGGCGGCACCAGCCACAACCTGTTCGGCATCAAGGCCACGGGTGGCTGGAAAGGGCCGGTGACCGAGGTGACGACGACCGAATACATCGACGGCGTGGCACGCAAGGTCAAGGAGAAATTCCGCGTGTACGGCTCGTATGCCGAGGCCTTCACCGACTATGCGCGCCTGCTGACCGAGAACCCGCGTTACGCCAATGTGGTGAATAACGCGACCGACGTGAAGTCGTTTGCGCAAGGGCTACAGAGCGCCGGTTATGCCACCGATCCCAACTACGCGAACAAGATCATGCAGATCGTGCGTCGCATGATCTGACGGCGAACAGGGCCTGCCTCAGGTTGCGCGTTCAAGTTGTGCAGTATCCGGCCGTTATGACTGTCAATAGCCCTGTCCGGGCCGGCAGGCCGGCGCAGCCACGCGCCACCCGCCAGCCCGCAACCTCCGCTGCGGCCCGAGGCCGCCGAGAACGATGAACAACAGCCTTCTGAACATTGGCGCCAGTGGCCTGCGCGTGGCCGAGATGGCCCTGCAGGTCACCGGCCACAACATCGCTAACGCCAGCACGCCGGGCTACACGCGGCAGCAGGCGCTGCAGACCTCCAACCTGCCGTTGTACGTCGGTGCCGGCTATCTTGGCC
>DATLHT010000165.1:0-3748 GCA_035539795.1 Burkholderiaceae bacterium | reverse complement strand
CCTGACTCCTCGATGATTATCAATATATGGAATATCACTTCGCCAGTGGAAACGTCATTGGGCGAAGGAATGCCGGACCATGCCATACGCTGATGCGATGGCATATTATGCGCCGAGATTCCAGGATCCGCATCCTGGAATCTCGTGCAATCGGCCTCAATACGGCACTTCAGATGATGTCTGGCGACAAATTGCGCTACCTCGCTCGCCGGTAGCGCCGCCTGCAAAGGTGCCAGCCGCGTGGCCGGCACCCACGCGACTTATGGAGAAGTCAGTACGATCTTGCTCGATGCAGTCTTGCCTTGATCCAAATCCTGGAATGCCTTTCCACCTTCGGTCAAGGGCCGCTCCTCGACCCATTCGAGGGTCCCGAATGCGCCCTCGTGCAGCGCTGCGACGGCGGCGCGCAGGTCGGCGATCGTATAGGTATACGTGCCCAGCAGCGTGATTTCCGCGAGCGTCAGCTTGCGCATGTCGATCTCGCTGGCCCAGTCCTGCAGCCCGATGTGCATCACCACGCTGCCTGGCTTGGCGCCAGCCAGGGCGGCGTTGCGCGTCGCCTTGGAACCCACCGCGTCGATCACATAATCGTATGCGCTGTCGCGCACGGCGTCTTCCAACGGGTTATAGGTCCGGCAACCGACATGCAGTTCGGCAGAGGCCCGGCGCAGCGGATTGACCTCTGCCATATCGATATGGCGGCAGCCATACGATTTGAGCAGCAGCGCTGCCAGCAGGCCAATGGCACCACCGCCGATCACCAGCACGCGCGCTTCGGGCAAGGGCCGCGTCATCACGCGCATCGACAGGTTGATGGCATGCAGCGCTGTCGCTGCCGGCTCGGTGAGCGAGGCATGCAGCGCGGACATGTCTTCCGGTACCTCGACAATGCACGAGGCGGGGATCGACATGTATTCCGCGAAAGCGCCGGGACGCGTCATGCCGACCATCGTGCGGTTCGAACACAGATTGGTTCGTCCCTGCACACAAAACTCGCAGTGGCCGCAGGTGATCAGCGGATTGCCGGTCACGCGCTGCCCCGTGGCAAGCGCCGGCGCACGGCTTTCGACGATCGTGCCGGCGAACTCGTGGCCCAGCACGAGACCCGGTTTGCGGCGCGGGTCGTGCCCATGGTAGGCGTGCATGTCGGAACCGCAGATCCCCACGGCATCGATCTTGAGAATCACCTCGCCATCGGCCACCTCGGGATACGGGCGCTCCTGCACCATCACTTCATTCGGTTGCGTATATACCAGTGCTTTCATGGCACCCTTCCTTGACATCAAAAATTCCATCATTCGCCACGCTGCCGCGCGGCCGGCAAGCGGTGTAATACGACGACACAATGGCGACATGCGGTGATGACCGCGGCACAGGCGCACTTCACTGCAGCCGCCACACCAGAGCCTGCCCCCCGTGCCGGATCCGCTCTTACTTGGCCGTATAGCCGCCATCCACGGCGAGCGTCTGACCGGTGACGTATGCCGAGGCATCGCTTGCCAGGAACACCGTCGCGCCATACAGGTCCGACAGGTCTCCATTGCGTCCGATGCACGTGGCCTCAGCGTTGCGGCGTGCCAGCGCTTCATCGGCGAACACCGCCGCGGTCAGGTCCGTGGGGAAGAAACCGGGGGCGATGGCATTGCACGTGATGCCATGCTTCGACCACTCCTGCGCAATCGCACGCGTGAGCTGCACGATACCGCCCTTCCCCGCACCATACGGCGCGCTGTTCGCAAACGCGCGATATGACTGCAACGAACCGATATTGATGATGCGCCCCCAGCCACGCGCTTTCATCTGCGGTGCCAGCACCTGTGTCAGGAAGAATGGCGCACCCAGGTGCAGGGCAAGATGCAGGTTCCATGCTTCCGGCGTGACTTCCTGGAACGGTTGCCGCAGGTTGACGCCTGCCGCATTCACCAGGATGTCGATGCTGCCGTGTGCCTGCAACGCGCGTTCGCCGCAGTTCCGCGCCGCTGCCGCGTCGGACAGGTCGCATGCCAGCGCATGTGCCTCGATGCCCGCCGCACGCAGGTCGGCGCAGGCTGTCGCCAGCACATCCTCGCGGCGCGCCACCAGCACCACGCGCGCCCCGGCCATGCCGAGTGCACGCGCCATGGCGCCGCCCACCCCGGCATTCCCGCCGGTGATCAGGGCCGTGCGACCCCGCAGATCGAATAGTTGCTTGATATCCATCGCCACTCCTGGAAACTGAAACGGCGCGGTCACCCCGCGCCGTCCAGCCATGGTTTAGACCTGCACCGGTTCGCCGCGATCGAAGGTCTCGTTCGGGAAATACTTGCGCAGGCGGTCATCAGCCGTACGCGCATGGGCTTCCATGCCTTCGAGGCGCGAGATGCGGGCCGTGACCTCGCCGATGCGCTTGGCGGCATCGCGCGTCATCTTCTGCCACGTCAGCGTCTTCACGAACTTGTGCACCGACAGGCCACCCGAATAGCGCGCCGCGCCCTTGGTCGGCAGTACGTGGTTCGGGCCGCTGGTCTTGTCGCCGAAGGCAACCGTAGTTTCCTCACCGAGGAACAGCGAGCCGTAGCAGGTCAGGTTGGCCAACCACCAGTCGAGATCCGCCGTGTGGACTTCCAGATGCTCGGAGGCGTAGCGGTCCGACACTTCGACCACTTCCTCACGCGTATCGCACAGCACCACTTCGCCGTAGTCACGCCATGCGCAATGCGCTGCATCGCGCGCCGTCGGAGGCAGCTGCTCGATCAGCGTCGGCACCAGGCGCATCACTTCCTCGGCCAGCGGCTTGGACGTGGTGAACAACCAGGCCGGCGATTCATGGCCATGTTCGGCCTGACCGACCAGATCGCTCGCCACGATATACGGATCGGCCGTCTCGTCGGCGATCACCGCCACTTCCGAAGGGCCAGCGAACACGTCGATGCCGACCTTGCCGAACAGCGTGCGCTTGGCTTCGGCCACGAACTTGTTGCCTGGGCCCACGACGACGTCGGCCGGCTTGCCGGTGAACAGACCGTAAGCCATGGTGGCGATAGCCTGCACGCCACCCAGCGTCATGATGGTATCCGCGCCAGCCGCCTTGAAGGCATACAGCACGTAGGGATGCATGCCGCCGCCACGGAACGGGCTGGAGCAGGCAATGATGGATTTCACACCGGCTGCCTTGGCGGTCGCCACCCCCATGTATGCCGACGCGATGTGCGCGTAGCGGCCTGCAGGCGCATAGCAGCCGACGACATTTACAGGAATGACGCGCTGCCCCGCCGTCACGCCCGGATACAGCTCGGTGGAAAAATCTTCCAGCGAACGGCGCTGCGCCAGGGCAAAGTCATAGACCTGCTGCGCGGCAAATTCAATGTCCGCCTTGACGCTGGCCGGCACATCCTTGATGCCCTGGTCGATCTGGGCGGGGGTCATGATGATGTCGCCTTCCCACTTGTCGAGCTTCTTCGCGTACTCGCGCACTGCAGCTTCGCCGCGTGTCTCGATTTCGTGGAGCATTTCGTTCACCACCTTCTGGGCGGTGGCAGTTTCGGTTTCGGGCGTCTTGGACGCGCGCTTGAGGTACTGGGTGGCCATGGAGATAATTTCCTTGCAAAAATGAAATCGCTTACATACAGATTCTAAATAATGGCCGGCATACCGCAGACACCGGCCCTGACCCGAGTATTCCGGCCGGCGCGTGCTGCGGCGCCGGCCGGAACTGTTTTTACTTACCTTGAGCGGCGAATGCGGAAAGCTTCGGATCCGCCTGCACCTT
>DATLHT010000164.1:0-2654 GCA_035539795.1 Burkholderiaceae bacterium | reverse complement strand
GGGCAAGACAGCAAGCGATCAATTGGCGTTTCATGGCGCGGGCACTCCCAGTTTTTCGAACAATATCGGCGGAGAGACGAAACACATTTCGCCAGTGGCGAGCGCGACCGCCACTTGCGTGGTGCTCGCCCGCGTCAGGCGTTTGCCGCTGGCGGCCTCGGTGATCAGGTAATCAATCTTCAGGCGGTTTTCCCATTCGACGATGGCGGCATGCAGCTTGATGCGCTGATCGAAATGCGCCGAAGCGACATAGCGCACATGCAGGTCGATCACCGGCCAGGTGTACCCCGACGCCTTCATCTGCAGATAGTTGTAGCCGATGCGGTCGAGCAGAGCGCAGCGCGCCAGCTCCAGGTACTTGACGTAATTGCCGTGCCACACGATGTTCATCGGATCGAGATCGAAGAACGGCACCTGCAACTCGATGTCGGCGCACCAGCGGGACGGCGACTTACGCATACAGCTCCCATGCGCGGGCGCGGATGCGCTCCAGCAGCACGCGCAAGTCCGGCTCCAGGCGGCGATCCTCCTCCACCGGCCGGATATCCGTCGCCAGCGATGCGAGCATGGCTTGCAGCGACGCTTCAGGCGCGAGCGCCGGTTGCAGGCGCTGGCGCAGCAGCGCCCCTTGCTGCACCGTGATCAGCAGTGCGGCGGCTACTTGCTCGGTCAGTTCCAGCACGCGCAGGCAGTCGCGCGCCGCAATCGTGCCCATGCTGACCTTGTCCTGGTTGTGGCACTCGGTCGAGCGCGAAAAGACGGAGGCCGGCATGGTTTGCTTCAAGGCTTCGGCAGTCCATGCCGATGCGCTGATTTGCAATGCCTTCAGGCCATGACTGATCGCCGCGCGCGGTCCCTGCATGCCGGACAAGTTGGCGGGCAGGCCGTTGTTGTAGCGGCTGTCCACTAGCAGCGCCATCTGGCGGTCCATCAGGTCGGCCAGGTTGGCGACGGCGTTTTTCATGCTGTCCATCGCAAACGCGATGTGGCCACCGTAGAAGTGGCCGCCATGCAGGATGTGTTCGCCTTCCGGGTCGATGATCGGATTGTCGTTGGCGCTGTTGAGTTCGTTTTCGATCGATGCGCGCAGCCACGGCAGCGCATCGGCCAGTACCCCGATCACATGCGGCGCGCAGCGGATCGAGTAGCGGTCCTGCAGGCGCTTGCCGTTGCGTGGCGGCTGGTCGCAGGGCAGGTCGGTGCGCAGCCAGGCGGCAATGCGTTGCTGGCCGGGATGCGGCTTGACCGAAAACAGGGTCACGTCGAAGTGATGGGCATTGCCGTCGAGCGTGAACGAGGCCAGCGCGGTAATGCGGGTGCAGAGCCGGGTCAGGTAGTCCGCGCGTGAATAGGCGAGGCAGGCCAGCGCGGTCATCGCCGCCGTGCCGTTCATGATCGCCAGGCCTTCCTTCGGCCGCAGGCGCAGCGGCGTGATGCCGGCCTCGGCCAATGCCTGCTGCGCCGGCATCTGGTGGCCGTCGCGCCAGACTTCGCGCTCGCCACACAGCACCGCCGCCAGATACGACAGGGGAGTGAGGTCGCCGCTGGCGCCGACCGAACCCTCGGACGGAATCAGCGGCAGCAAGCCGTGGTCGAGCAGGCGCACGATCTGTTCCAGCAGTTCGACACTGACGCCGGAGTAACCCTTGCAGAGGGACGCCAGGCGCGTCGCCATGATCGCGCGCGTCTGCATCGGCGTGAAATACTCGCCCAGCCCGCAGCCGTGATAGGTGTACAGATGGTGCGGCAATTCGGCCACCAGTTCCGGTGGCACCGTCACCGTGCAGGAGTCGCCGTAACCGGTGGTCACGCCGTAGATGGTGCCGTCCTCGCGCAGCACGCGATCGAGAAAGTCCGCGCCGCGCGCGATGGTGGCGCGAAAGGCCGGCGCGTTCGAGAGCACGGCGCAAGCCGACCCGTTGGCGATATCGACAATATCTTCGATCTGCAGGCGGTCCTGATCGAATTGAACGGCGCGCAGGCTTGTCTTGAGGTCAGCGGGATGCATCGGTCGGTTCCCTGTGGGGTGAATGCCAGAAATCATAAAAATTGAACCATTGAAACGGCGCGCGCAGGCAAAAGTGTTCGAGCCGCGCCGCATAGTCCTGCACCAGCGGTGCCAGTGCCTCGGCGCGTTGCTTGCGCGGCAGACGAACGACTTCGCGCAAGCGCTCGAAGTGGATTTCCGAGCGGTGGCCGATGCGCATCGAAAACAGCAGATACACCGGGCATTGCAGCAAACCGGCGAGCACATACGGGCCGATGGGGAAGGGGGCTTTCTCGCCCAGGAACAAGGCTTCGCAGATGCGCGAGCCGGGCGTCACCGGCACGCGGTCGCCGGCGATCACCACGAATTCGCCGCGCGCCACCCGTTCCTGCAACAGCATCGCGGTGGCCGGCGACATTTCCGTCACCTGCAACAGATTCAGCTGGCTGTCCGGATCAAGTTGCGCCAGCAGCTGGTTGAATTTCTGCGCATGCTTGGTGTGCACCAGCACCGTCAGCGTCATGCCGGGGCGTTGCCTGGCCAGCACGCGACACAGTTCCAGATTGCCGAAGTGCGAACAGATCAGCAGGCCGCCGCGTCGCTTGGCTATGTCGTCGTCGAGCTGTTGCTCACCGAAAAACACCGTATCGCCGCAATCGGCTTGCCC
>DATLHT010000163.1:0-4587 GCA_035539795.1 Burkholderiaceae bacterium | reverse complement strand
CCTTGTGCCTGATCCTGGTGCCGTGCGCGTTTGTGGTACCGGCGACGGTGGTGGAGCGCATCCTCATGCTCGGGACGCTGGTCCTCGTGCTGATCGTCGAACTGCTGAACTCGAGCGTCGAGGCCGCGGTCGACCGCATTTCGCTGGAGCACCATGGCCTGTCCAAACGTGCGAAGGATTTTGGCAGCGCTGCCGTGATGCTCGCGCTCATTCTCTGCGGCGGTACCTGGGCCGCGGTAGCCGGGCCATGGCTGTGGCATCTATGGCGGACCTAGCACCAGGCAGTCACGGCTGAATGGCTGATGGACGCGGCGCCTGAGTCCACTTGGCGGGCGCCATGGTGGCGATCTCTTATAATCGCGGCATCATCGTCTCCCGGCCACCGCGAAGCCTCATGGAAAACAAGCCCGCAGCCTCAGCCGCGTCCGCTACCCCAAGCGGCCCGCGCCGCACACGCGACAGGATCCTGGCCGTCTCGCTTCGCCTGTTCAACGACCTGGGTGAACCGAACGTCACGACTACGACCATTGCAGAAGAGATGGAGATCAGCCCCGGCAATCTCTACTACCACTTCCGCAACAAGGACGACATCATCAACTCGATCTTCGCCGGCTTCGAGCAGGAGATCGAACGCCGCCTGAAGTTGCCGAGCGACCACAAGGCCACGCTCGATGAAACCTGGGGCTACCTGCAGTACATGTCGGAGTTCCTGTGGAATTATCGTTTTCTGTACCGCGACATCAACGACCTGCTGGCGCGCAATCGCCTCGTCGAAATCAACTTCAAGCGTATCGTCGAGCAGAAGAAGCGTTTCGCCATGGACATGTGCCAGGTATTCATCGCCGATGGCGAGATGGACATCACGCCCCAGCAGCTCGATGCGGTGTGTACCAATATAGTCGTGGTGGCGACCTACTGGCTGAGCTTCCAGTTCGTACAGCAACCGCGCAAATACAACGACCCCGAAGCGATCCGCGCCGGCCTGCATGGTGGCAGCTATCACATTCTGTCGATCCTCGCGCCCTATCTGCGCGGCAAGCAGCGCGCCGCCTTCGACCGCCTGGCCGCCGACTATGCCACCTCCCTGGCAGCCGGAACCGCAACTGCACCCGCCTCCCGTACCACACCATGAAATCGATCTGTGTCTATTGCGGCGCCCGCCCGGGCGCACGCCCCGCCTATGCCGAACATGCCAGGGCACTGGGCCGCACGCTCGCCGAACGCGGCATCGCGCTGGTGTACGGCGGCGGCAATGTCGGCCTGATGGGCATCATCGCCGATGAAGTGATGCGCTGTGGCGGCGAGGCTGTCGGCATCATCCCGGAAGCGCTGATGAAGAAAGAAATCGGCCACGCGGGTCTCACCGAACTGCATATCGTGAGCAGCATGCACGAGCGCAAGCAGATGATGGCCGACCGGTCGGACGGCTTTATCGCCATGCCCGGCGGCATCGGCACCTATGAGGAACTGTTCGAGACGTTCACGTGGCTGCAGCTTGGCTACCATACCAAGCCGATCGGCCTGCTGAACGTCGAAGGCTTCTACGACGGGCTACTGAGCTTCCTGCGCCATGCCTGCGACGAAGGCTTCATGCAGGCGGCCCATGCCGGGCTCCTGCAGGTGTCGCCCGATCCTGGCGCACTCGTCGATCAACTGGCACAGTGGCAGCAGCCGCGCGTGGACCGCTGGGAACAGGCGCGCGAGCAGATCTGAGCGCGCGAACAGCGGCTCATCCAAGAAGCGCTCTCAAATGAAGCGAAGCGACCTGGCCAGTCGCGTGGCGGCAGACAAGTCATGAATACGGCAAGGCCGCGCAACCACGCCGCTATCATTTTGATTCTGAAACGGCCGCGAAAAGACAGTACACCTAGAACGACGAGCCGGGCTGCGCAAGAAACGCCTGCTCCTCGACCGTCGAGCTGCGGCCCAGGATGGCATTGCGGTGTGGATATCGCCCAAAGCGCACGATCACGTCGCGATGCAGGCGCGCCCAGTGCAAGACCTCACCCATCCCGGCCGCGGCATCCGTTTCGTCACGTAGCTCCGTGAACAGGCGGATCGCCTCGTCCTGGCTAGTGAGCGATTCATCATGCTCGAACGGCATGTAGCAGAACTGGCGGTGGTATGGCGTCGGTAAGGCCCGATCCGCGCCTTGCGTCACTATCTCTTGTGCTGCGCGCAGGGCGAGTGCATCCGTGGCGAAAGACTCGGGCTGGCCGCGGAACATATTGCGCGACAGCTGATCGGTCACGATGATGTAGGCACAGGCACCCTCGGGCGTCGCACGCCAGTCCTCGCACGCGCCCATGCGGACCTCCCGCCAGGTGGCGAGAAAGCGTTCGCGGATCAGGTCATCGGTGGCGTCGGACTTGGTGAACCACAGCGAACGCACGCTGTTCCATTCCGGCGAGTCCGGCGTCCCGAACCAGAAATCGAGCACCGCCTGCGCAGCCGCCGGTACCGGCAGAACCCTCTCAGCGGGGCACATTGCGCATCCAGTCGGCCGTCTTGAGAAAACCTTCCATCAGGCGCATCTGCAGCGGCTCCGGCACGTTCTGGTCCTGCATCGCCAGCGCCATGCAGCGCACCCACTGATCGCGCTCCGCGATGCCGATGGCGTATGGCAGATGACGCGCCCGCAGCATCGGATGCCCGAAACGGTCGACGAAATGATTGGGGCCGCCAAGCCAGCCGCACAGGAACCAGAACAGCTTGTCGCGCGAGCCGTCGAGGGTCGTGGGATGCATGGCCCGCAGGGCAGCGAACTCGGGCTCCAGATCCATCAGATCGTAGAACCGGTCGACCAGGTCACGCACTCTCTGCTCACCGCCAATCAGGTCGAAGGCGGTGACGTCGGTGGAGGCAGGGGTGGAGTCGGAAGTCATGGCAGCATGGAAACACGGAATACTGCGATGTTAGCAGCATCGCGGCATCCGGTGCCCCCAACGCGCCGGTGCTGGCGGACCATGTGGCCCGGCCAGGCACGGACGGATTGTGCAGCAGCGTTATTTGGCGGACGGGAAGAACAACTGCTGGCCGTCGACCTTGAAGTCGGCGATGACGGCCTGCCCTTCCTTCGACGTGACCCATTCGACCAGCTTCATCGCATCGGCGTGCTTGACCGACGGATGCTTGGCCGGGTTCACGGCAATGATGCCGTAGGGATTGAACATGCGCTTGTCGCCCTGCAACGCGATATCGAGACCGGTGCGCGCCTTGTAGGCGCCATAGGTCGCGCGGTCGGTCAGCGTATAAGCCTGCATCTCGCCCGCCATGGTCAGCACCTCGCCCATGCCCAGGCCGGCATTGACATACCAGGGCTGGCCCTTGGGCTCGATGCCGGCAGTCTTCCAGTAACCCTTTTCCATCACGTCGGTACCGGAGTTATCACCGCGCGAGATAAAGCGTGTCTTGGTGGCGGCGATCTTCTCGAAGCCCTTGATCACGTCCTTTTCGCCGCGCAGCTTGGCCGGGTCGGACACCGGGCCGACCACGATGAAGTCGTTGTACATCACGTCGCGGCGATTCACGCCGAAGCCATCGGCGACGAATGCATCTTCCTGCTTGCGGGCATGCACGAGGATCACGTCCACGTCGCCTGCCTCGCCCAGCTTGATGGCCTTGCCGGTACCGACGGAAATCACGTTGACCTTGACGCCGGTGGCCGCTTCGAACTTCGGCAGCAGCACTTTGAGCAAACCCGAGTTTTCCGTACTCGTCGTGGTCGCCATGCGAATCTCGGCGGCCTGTGCCGTCACCGTCACGGCGGCGACGGCCAGCAGGCCCAACATAGCCGCAGTGCGCTTGATCAAGGTCCTCATAATTCCCCCAAAGTTATGCAATACACAACATAATTGCTTCTATTTGCACTTTGCAACAGAATGCTTGTGCAGATTGTTGCCGCCCAGGCCAACGATGTAAATATGATATCGGCCACATATGACGTTTCGCTTTGAACTCTTCCCCGTGATCAGCCAGGACGACAATCCACGGGCCAACGGCAAGCTGTTCAAGCTGCTGCGCGCGGTCCGCGAAACCGGATCGCTGCACCAGGCTGCGCCCGGCGTCGGCCTGTCCTACCGGCATGCATGGGGCATCATGCGCACCTGGGAAGAAACCCTGGGGCGTGGCCTGCTCGATATGGAACGTGGCCGCGGCGCCAGCCTGACCACCTTCGGCGAGCGCCTGCTGCGCGCCGAAACGCGGCTGCGCGACGAACTGACGCCAGCCATCCAGCAGGCGCTGCTGCATTTTCTCAATGAACTGGAAGACGCCGCCCAGCCGGAGAAGGTCATCCGTTTTTCGGGCAGCCACGACCCGGCCGTCGAACTGCTAAGCGACGTACTGGGCCAGACGGCCGGCGCCCCCGATCTCGACACGGTATTCTGCGGCAGCGTTGAAGGCCTGATCAGCCTGCAGGAGAAGCAGTGCGAACTCGCGGGTGTGTATGTCTCGCCGGCGCAGGCCTCAGGCTCCGTCGCCCACCTGACGCTGCGCAAGTGGATGAAGCCGAATGCCATCCGCCTGATCCGCGTCGCGGATCGCGAGCAGGGGCTGATCGTCAGCCCGCGCTACGTCTCACAGATC
>DATLHT010000162.1:0-3064 GCA_035539795.1 Burkholderiaceae bacterium | reverse complement strand
GGCCTGGGCCGATGCCAGTTCCGAGGTGCCGAGGGCCGCCACGGCGGTGGCCACCGCCCCGGCACTGCCGCGTCTCAGAAACCCGCGCCGACTTGGCGATATCAACGCGTGCTGCTCGGGTGGAGCGAGTGGAATTTCGGCAGAGCGTTCACGAATCTCGTGGGACATGCGGCCTCCATATTGTTGTTGTCAGCCCGTCGGTTCAGAGTAACCGGCCAGTGCCGCTTCATCATAGGGAGAAAGCGCCGCCATCTCCAGCGAGCGCGGCCATAGGGAACGCCAATATCTCATGATGCAGGATATATTCTGAGGCGCCGGGAGCACTGCGCCCTCGCTGGCGCGCGATGCTCGCCGCGGATCAGGCCAATCCGGCTTTGTCCAGGCCGTAGGCTTTGTCCTTGCTACCGGGCGGCTGGCGGAAGGCAATGTTGAGGCGGTTCCAGCCGTTGATGCCCATCACCAGATACGTCAGCGCATTCAGTTCGGCTGGCGCGAAGTGTTGGCTGACTTCTGCATATAGCGTGTCAGGCACGCCGTGTGCATCGAGCTGCGTCAGCGCTTCAGTCCAGGCCAGTGCGGCACGCTCCTGTGCGCTGAACAGTGGCGATTCGCGCCAGATGGCGATATGGTGTACGCGCAGCTCACGCTCGTCGTGCAGCTTGGCTTGCTTGACGTGCATGTCCAGACAGAAGGCACAACCGTTCAGCTGCGACGCGCGAATGTCGACGAGCCCGCGCAGCTTGGGGTCGAGCGGAATGGCCATGCTGAAGTCGAGGAACTTCTTGAACAGCTCGGGGGTGTGCTTCAGATAATCCTGGCGGGCGGGAGCGGTTGTGGAATGCATGGTGTCGATCCAAAAAGAGTGAGTAACACCCCTAAGACGACGCAGCGTCGGACAGTGTGACATCGTCCTGCTCATCGGCAGTCCAGCGGACCGGCAGTTTGGCTCCCGCCTCAGGCGGAGGCGCGCAGGCGCGCGAGAATGGCCTGCAGTTTGTCCGGGTTCCGCTGAATATAGATCGCGCCAATGCGCCCGGACTGGTTGGCGGCGGGTGCCAGTGCCACGGTCTGCACCAGCCGCCCGCCGACGGCATCATCGAACACCAGGCATCCCGGCAGGCCGTTGACGCGGGCCGGCACCAGCCGCCAACCCTGGTTCGCGCGCAGCTCGGCGAAGCCGATGAACACCTTGGCGATGAGCGGTCCGCCATGCAAGGGGCGGGGCACCGCGTGGACCTTGCCGCCACCGTCGGTCAGCATGACCGCGTCCTCCGTCAGTACCCGGGTCAACGCCTCCATATCGCGGCTGAGCACAGCCGCATTGAAGGCCTCAAAGAGCCGCTGCCGCTCCTCCTCCGCCACTTCACGGCGCGCGTAGTCGGCCTTCACATGCTTGCGCGCCCGGCTGGTCAACTGGCGGCAGGCGGCCGGCGAGCGTGCCAGGCGCTGCGCGACCTCCTCGAAATCGAGGTCGAACACCTCATGCAGCAGAAAGGCCGCGCGCTCAAGCGGACTCAGGCGCTCCAGTGCCAGCATGAAGGCGACGGATACGTCTTGCGCGAACTCTGCCTGCGCCGCCGGGTCGGGGGACCAGCCGGTCATCGGTTCGTCGTCCAGCAGGGGCTCTGGCAGCCATACCCCGACATACTGCTCACGCCGCGCCTGGGCGGAGCCGAGGCGGTCCAGGCACAGATGCGTAACGATGCGCGACAGGTAGGCGCCGGCATGCGTGATGCCGTGTGCGTCGACCTCCGCCCAGCGCAGCCAGGCTTCCTGCACGATGTCCTCCGCATCCGCGCGCGAGCCAAGCATGCGGTAGGCCAGGGCACGGAGGCTTCTGGCGTGCTCGCGGTCGAACTGCTGGGCACGCTGTGCCTTGGTGACATCAGGGTTAGCGTTAAAGTCAGTCATCGCGCATCCAAGAAAAGGGATCTTCCTGCGGCATATGACGACGCAGCTCGTCGCGTTGTGACATGCGCTGCTCCACCGGATCGTGTATCAGCTCTTGATGCGGTATCCCGTGCGGAAGATCCAGCCGATCACCAGCAGGCAGGCGATCATGAAGCCAAAGGTCACGCCCAGGCTGATGCCTACGCCGATGTCCGAGGCTTCATAGAAGCTCCAGCGGAAACCGCTCACGAGGTACAGCACCGGATTGAACAGCGATACCGTCTGCCACAGCGGCGGCAGCATATTGATGGAGTAGAAGCTGCCCCCGAGGAAGGTCAGCGGCGTGATGATCAGCAGCGGTACGACCTGCAGCTTCTCAAAGCCATCTGCCCAGACGCCGATGATGAAGCCAAGCAGGCTGAAGGTGACCGAGGTGAGTACCAGGAAGGCAATCATCCACAGCGGCTGGGCAATACTGTAATCGACGAATAGCCGTGCGGTGGCGAGAATCAGCACACCCAGGATGATTGACTTGGTGGCGGCTGCGCCGACGAAGCCGATGACGATCTCCAGTGCGGAAATCGGCGCTGACAGGATCTCGTAGATGGTGCCCGAGAAGCGTGGCATGTAGATGCCGAACGAGGCATTGGAGATGCTCTGAGTGAGGATCGACAGCATCACCAGGCCCGGTACGATATATGCGCCGTAGCTGACGCCATCGATGGTCTGCATGCGCGAGCCGATGGCCGAGCCGAAGACGATGAAGTACAGCGAGGTCGAAATCACGGGCGATGCGATGCTCTGCGCGAGCGTGCGCCAGGTGCGGGCCATTTCGAAGTGATAGATAGCGTGGATGGCGTACCAGTTCATGCCTGCTCCTTGACGAGTTGCACGAAAATATCCTCCAGCGAGCTTTCTGCGGTCTGCAGGTCGCGATAGGCAATGCCCGCGTTGTCGAGCGCGCGCAGCAGGTCGGCAATGCCGCCACCTTCCGGCGGTGTGTCTTGCTGGGCATCGAAGGTGTACACGAGGGTGCTGCCGTCATCGGTGAGCGTCAGCGGGAACCTCGCCAGCGCCGCGGGAACTGCCGTGAGCGGATGCTGCAGGTGCACGGTCAGCTGGCGCTGGCCGAGCTTGCGCATCAGCGTGCGCTTGTCTTCCACCAGGATAATCT
>DATLHT010000161.1:0-2379 GCA_035539795.1 Burkholderiaceae bacterium | reverse complement strand
GTCCGATGGCGGAACGACCAAATAGAGCGAGACCGGATGCGCGGCCGAGATCAGGTCGGCGATCCGCCAGTCGCAGCGCGACGTGACTTCGGCCACCGTGGGGTCGCGGTACAGGCCCAGGAAGCTCATTGCGGTCGACAGCACCCCCGAGCGCTCGTTGTCGCTCTTGTTCAGCACCTCACGTGCAGCGGAAGCGACGACGGGGTGGACCTCTTCGCCGAGATGCCCCGTGGTCATCATCCGATGCAAGGTCACCTCGAACGGGCACACAGGATCAGACAGGAAGTTCGCCACGCCGCGCAACGTCTTGTCCTCGCCGACATAGAGGACATGCAGGATGGCTCCGACCAGCAAGGCATGGCTGGTCTTCTCCCAGTGGTTGCGCCGCTCCAGCGCGCCCTCGGGGTCGACAAGGATGTCGGCGATGTTCTGCACATCTCGGATTTCGTGCATGCCGCGCCGCACTTCGAGCAGTGGGTTGTACGCTGCCGACTTCGCGTCTGTCGGGTTGAACAGCAAGCAATGCGAGAGCCGGGAGCGCCAACCGGCCGTGAGGTTCCAGTTCTCGCCTTTGATGTCGTGGATCACCGCCGAGCCCGGCCATGACAGCAGCGTCGGCACGACCAGGCCCACGCCCTTGCCGGATCGCGTTGGGGCAAAGGCCATCACATGTTCCGGTCCTTCATGGCGCAAGTAGTCAGCGTTCTTGTGCGCGGTCTTGCCAAGAAACACGCCGGCAGGCCGGGTCAGGCCGGCTTCAGCAACTTCCTCGCTCCCGGCCCATCGCGCGGAACCATAGGTCGTGACGTGCTTGGACAATCGCGAGCGCCAGACGGCCATGCCGATGGCTGCGCCGGTGGCCAACATCCCACTCGAGGCAGCGATGATTCCGCCGCGCTCAAATATCTTGGGTGCGTAGGCACCGTAGAAGTACCACCACTGGAACAGCTTCCATGGCTCATAGACGGGCACGCCGGAGACGTCGAACCATGGCGGACCTAGCCGCGCCTGGTATACCAAGGCATGCGCAGTCCACTGCGTGCCAGCCCAGGTGCCGCCAAGGGCGATACCCAGCACCACAACCACCTGCCCAAACAATATGCCTGTCGCACCCCGGCTCGACATGAGCTGCTACTCCTTTGCGTCTTGGTTCCAGCGCGCACGTGCCGCAACGGCACCGCTTGCCCGAGTCTGGAATCGAGTCGCCAAAACACACACCCATCGGGGCGTGATGGAGCGGGGTGAGGAGTACGCCTACGGAAAATTTCCGCCTCGGACAGGACGAAATGCAGGTACGTTCGCCTGCAAACTCATCAGCGGACCACTAGCATCGCGAAGAATGCTGTCTATGTCCAAGGCCGATTACGCCGCGCCGCACAAGTGCAGGCGCGACAGCCGTAACGATCACTACAAAGTTTTGGTGTGCGCAACGAAACGTTGCAGCGCATCGGGCAAACCGAAGCGCTGGTGCTTGTGAAGCACGAAGGTAGTGAATCGCTCGTCCTCACGCAGCGGTACGGCCACGACATCCGGGCGGCGTAGCATGGCAATGTGGCCTGCGTCTCCCAGTCCCACACCCATGCCCGCAGCGATGCGGGTGACGTAGCCGGCCAGCGTACTTGCTTTGCCGGCAAACGTTGGCGTCCTCGAGTGTCGGAGGACGATAGCCTGCATCTGTCGCAGAAGGCCGGGTTGGCGCTCGGAATGGCATGACAGCAACGGGAAGGCAAGCACGTCGGCAATGGGGAGTACGGACTGCTCTGCGAGTTCGTGACCCATGGGGAGCAGAGCCATCACCGGGTAGCTCCAGGCAGGTTGCTGCGCAAGGGCCTCGTCATCAGGAAGGCCGAACGAGAAGCCCGCGTCGAGCTCCTCGCGCTGCAGTGCATGCGCTAACTCCGAAGCGCGCATCTCAGTAAGTTCCAGTGGGATTTCCGGGGCGACCTCGCGCCAACGGACAATGCACTCGGATAATTTGGGCTGGGCGATGCCGTCGGCAACGCCAATGCGCAGCGGCGCCCGATAGCGCGCATCGGTTTCGCGCACGGCACGATAAGTTCGTTCGATGCGGATGAAGATCTTGCGTGCGTCCTGAAGTAGGCGCAGGCCGGCCGGCGTCAATTGCAGCTTGCGGGGAGCGCGCAGGAACAGCTGCACACCCAACTGATCTTCCAGATCGCGAACGGTGCGCGAGAGCGGCGTTTGGTCGATATGCACGCGCTCAGAAGCACGGCGAAAGTTAAGATCCTCAGCGACAGCGATGAAATAGCGCAGGTGTCGCAACTCGATCATCGGCGCCTAGCCGCTTGACTGTCAGACAGCGCGCGGCAAGACGGATGATAGGGGCGGTAAAAGTGGAAATCAGAGTTGGTGTCGGAC
>DATLHT010000160.1:0-3661 GCA_035539795.1 Burkholderiaceae bacterium | reverse complement strand
CGATGCGCCAGCTGACTTCGCTCCAGGCACGCTGCAACTCCACGCGCGATTGTCCGAACACCTTCTTGGCATCGCGGTAGATTTCGATGACACCGTTGCCGTTCGGCTTGCCGATCACATGGCTGCAGGCCGACAGGCCATGCGCGCGCAGTGTGGCGAACACGGCGTCGCGCTCTTCGGTGCGTACCTGGATGACGGCACCCAGCTCTTCGTTGAACAACGCGCGCAGCGTCTGGTCGTTGCGGCGCTCCGCAATCTGCTGGGCCCAGTTCTTGGCATCGCCATGGTCCGGTTCCTGCGCATCGAGCGCCAGCATATCGACATTGAGCGACACGCCGACATGCCCAGCAAATGCCATTTCGCAGACGGTGGCGAAGAAACCACCATCGGAACGGTCGTGGTAAGCCAGCAGCTTGCCATCCTGGTTCAAGGTCTGGATCACGGCGAAGAACTGCTTGAGATCCTCGGCGCTGTCGACATCCGGTGTTTCGTTGCCGATCTGCTGCGTCACCTGGGCAAGGATACTGCCGCCCATGCGGTGCTTGCCGCGGCCAAGATCGATGGCGATCAGGGTGGTGTCGGCATCTGCGCGCAGCTGCGGCGTCAGTGTGCGGCGCACATCGGTCACCGGTGCAAAGGCCGAGATGATCAGCGAAACCGGTGCCACCACTTCCTTGTCGACGCCATTGTCCTGCCATTTGGTCCGCATCGACAGCGAATCCTTGCCGACCGGGATGCTGATGCCAAGCGCCGGGCACAGGTCCATGCCGACGGCCTTGACGGTATCGAACAGCCTGGCGTCTTCGCCGGCCACGCCGCAGGCCGCCATCCAGTTGGCCGACAGCTTGACCTGGCCAAGGCTGGCAACCGGTGCGGCAGCCAGATTGGTAACCGCCTCGCCAATCGCCATGCGACCGGAGGCCGGCGCATCGATCACGGCCAGCGGCGTACGCTCGCCCATGGTCATGGCTTCACCGGCATAGCCACTGAAATCGAGCGTCGTCACTGCGCAATCGGCCACCGGCACCTGCCACGGACCGACCATCTGGTCACGCACGTTCAGGCCGCCGACGGTACGGTCGCCAATGGTGATCAGGAACGATTTGTTCGCCACGGTCGGGTGGCGCAGCACATCGAATGCCACCTGGTCGAGTGACAGGCCGGTGACATCGACCGGCGGCAAGGTTTGCTCGATGCGCGTGACATTGCGGTGCATGCGCGGCGGCTTGCCAAGCAGCACATCCATTGGCATGTCCACCGGGAAACGCTCCTTCTGCGCGGGATCGGCATCGCCATCGATCAGTTGCAGCTGGCGTGCCTCGGTCGCCACGCCGACCACGGCAAACGGCGAACGCTCGCGTGCGCAGATGGCCTGGAAACGCGGCAGATCGTTCGGCAGGATGGCAAGCACATAGCGCTCCTGCGATTCATTGCACCAGATCTCGGCGGGACTCATGCCGCTTTCTTCCAGATGCACTTGACGCAAATCGAAACGCGCGCCACGACCGGCGCCATCGACGAGTTCCGGGAAAGCGTTGGAGATCCCGCCCGCGCCCACGTCATGGATCGACTGGATCGGGTTGGCATCGCCCAGCGCCCAGCAGGCGTTGATCACTTCTTGCGCACGCCGCTCCATTTCAGGATTGCCGCGCTGCACGGAATCGAAATCGAGATCGGCCGCATTGGTGCCGGTGGCCATCGAGCTGGCCGCACCGCCACCCATACCGATGCGCATGCCCGGGCCGCCGAGCTGGATCAGGAGCGTATCGGGCGGCAGTTCATTCTTGTGCGTGTGCGCGGCATCGATATTGCCGATGCCGCCCGCGATCATGATGGGCTTGTGGTAACCGCGCACCGTACCGCCCACATTCTGCTCGTACACGCGGAAATAGCCGCCGAGGTTGGGTCGGCCGAATTCATTGTTGAAGGCTGCACCGCCGATCGGGCCTTCGATCATGATATCGAGCGCCGAGGCGATACGCTCCGGCTTGCCCGTGACCGCCGGCGTCTCGCCGGCACGGGCTGGCTGCGTAGTATCGCGCGCGTTTTCCCAAGGCTGCACGGCACCGGGCAACATCAGATTGGACACCGTGAAGCCGGTCAAGCCAGCTTTCGGTTTGGCGCCACGGCCGGTCGCACCCTCATCGCGGATCTCGCCGCCGGCACCGGTGGACGCACCGGGGAACGGCGAAATCGCGGTCGGGTGATTGTGTGTCTCAACCTTCATCACGGTATGCGTCAACGCCTGGCGCGCCGCGTACTGATGAAGCTCACCCTGCGGGAACCAGCGCTCGGCCACGCCGCCTTCCATGACGGCGGCGTTATCCGAGTACGCCACGACGGTGCCCTGCGGCGCCAGCGCATGCGTATTGCGGATCATCTGGAACAGCGACTTGTCCTGTTCCTCGCCATCGATCGTCCAGGTGGCGTTGAAGATCTTGTGGCGGCAATGTTCGCTATTGGCCTGCGCGAACATCATCAGCTCGACGTCCGTCGGATTACGTTCCAGCGTGCGATAGGCGTCGACGAGGTAGTCAACTTCGTCTTCCGACAACGCCAGGCCCATCGACACATTGGCATCGACCAGCGCGGACCGTCCGCCCGTCTGAACATCGACGAACTGGAGCGGCTTGGCCGGCAACTCGTCGAACAGGTGGTAGCCGTCTTCCGGCGTCGCGACCACGGTTTCGATCATGCGGTCATGCAGCAGCGCCGCCACGGCCTCGCGCTGTTCCGGCGCGAGACTCTTGCGGCCACGCAGCAGGCCTTTCTTGCACGTCACGGTGTAGGTCACGCCGCGCTCGATGCGCCGCACCTGAGGCAAGCCGCAATTGTGCGCGATGTCGGTGGCCTTGCTGGCCCATGGCGAGATCGTACCGAGGCGCGGGATGACCACGAAGCGGTCACCTTCGACTTCGGCCGTGAATGGAGTACCGTAGGTCAGGAGCGCTGCGACATAGCCTTGCTCATCCCGGCTGAGCTCGCGGTCGCTGGCGACAAGATGGACAAACTGGCCGTGGATCGATTCGATATCGCTATCGATTTCGCGCAGGGCGGCAAGCAGGCGTTGTTGACGGAAAGCGGACAGCGCCGAAGCACCGGGAAAGCACGAAAAATGCGCCATGATCTGAGTGAAAAGCGGTGAAAGAACGCCACGGACAATGCGGCATCCGGCAAAACCCGTATTGTACCCTGCCCGCCCTGCCGACGATATGGCAGGATGGGCCTCCGCTGCGAGGGAATGTGTGCCCAGCTGCCCACGCTATCTTTACCCCATGCCAGGCCTGCTTGCGATTCCTCTGGCGGCACCTGCCGAGCCTTGCATCCCCGCGATGGCCTCGCTAGACTGGTTCGCCCACGCTTCCAGGCCTGTTTTCGAGTGCGCCATGCTACCCACGATCGATACCCTTCTCGCGCGCATCGCCGCTGGCGACCTGACCCATACCGAGTTGCTGGAGCGCTGCATTGCCGCCAGCGCCGCCCCCGCTGCAGCCTCGGTCTACCTCCATACCTGGTTCGATAGCGCGCTGGCTACCGCCCGGGCTGCCGATGCTGCACGTGCCGCCGGCGAGCCGCTTGGCCCGCTGGCCGGCCTGCCGGTCTCCATCAAGGACCTGTACGACGTTGCCGGCGAAGTCACGCGCTCCGCCTCGGTCGCACG
>DATLHT010000159.1:0-3012 GCA_035539795.1 Burkholderiaceae bacterium | reverse complement strand
GCGAATCGTAGCCGTGCGGCAGCCGCAGGATGAACTCGTGCGCATGCGCCGCGCGCGCGGCTGCAACGATTTCCACACGCGTTGCGTCAGGCTTGCCGTACGCGATGTTTTCGGCAATCGTGCCAAAGAACAGGAACGGCTCCTGCAGCACCAGGCCGATATTGCGGCGGTACTCGGTGACCGGCAGCGCACGGATGTCTTCGCCGTCCAGCAGGATCGCGCCTTCCGAGACGTCATAGAAGCGACAGATCAGGTTGACCAGCGTGCTCTTGCCCGAACCGCTGTGCCCCACCAGGCCGATCATCTCGCCCGGCGCAATCGATAGGCTGAGATTACGCACCACCTGCCGGTTACCGTAGCGGAAACCGATGTTGCGGATGTCGATGCGGCCCTCTACCTTGGCGAGATGGCGTGGCTGGGCCGGCTCCGGCACACTCGACACATGATCGAGAATATCGAAGATCCGTTTGGCGCCGGCGGCTGCCTTCTGCGTGACCGAGACGATGCGGATCATCGAATCGAGCCGCGTATAGAAGCGGCTGATATAGGCCAGGAAGGCGGCCAGCACACCTACGGTGATATGGTCGCTCGACACCTGCCAGATGCCGAAGGCCCATACCACCAGCAAGCCGATCTCGGTGAGCAGCGTGACAGTCGGGGTGAACAGCGACCAGATCTTGTTGACACGGTCGTTCACGGCCAGGTTGTGGCGGTTGGCCTCGCGGAAACGCGCCACCTCGCGCTTTTCCTGGGCGAAGGCCTTGACCACGCGAATGCCGGGAATGGTATCGGCCAGCACGTTGGTGATCTCGGCCCAGATGCGGTCCACCTTCTCGAACCCGTGGCGCAGCCGGTCGCGCACCACGTGGATCATCCAGCCGATGAACGGCAGCGGCAGCAGCGTGACAAGCGCCAGCCACGGGTTGATCGAGACGAGGATGGCCGCCGTCATCACAATCATCAGCACATCGGTGAAGAAGTCGAGCAGATGCAGCGACAGGAACAGGCAGATGCGGTCCGTCTCGGAACCGACGCGCGAGATCAGGTCGCCCGTGCGCTTGCCGCCGAAAAACTCCAGCGACAGCTTCTGCAAGTGCTCATAGGTGGTGGTGCGCAGGTCTGCGCCGATACGCTCGCTCACCTTGGCGAGGATGAAGGTACGCGCCCAGCCGAGTACCCACGCCACCAGCGCCGCCGCGAGCAGGCCGCCGAGGTACAGCTTGACCTTGGATTCGTCGATCGGCACGCCGTTCTGGTACGGAATCAGCACCTCGTCCATCAGCGGCATGGTCAGGTATGGCGGCACCAGCGTGGCACCCGTGGCTGCCAGCATCAGCAGGAAACCGCCGAGCAGCTGCCACTGGTACGGCCGGGCGAAGCGCCACAGGCGCAGCAGCGCCCAGCGGTCGGAGCGCTCCCCGGCCGATTCGGCCTCGACCTGCTCGACCGGAATCGTGTCGTCGTCCGAGGGTTCGATTCCCGCCAGCGCATCGCGTGCGCTCTCGAAGGCCGTGACCAGCTTTAGCGCTGTCGGGTTATGCCCGAGCGTGTAGCGCCAGCGGCCGAGCCGCCGCTGGGGATCGTGCAGCTCGATGGTGCCGACGCCCGCGTGGTCGAAATGTCGCAGCCCATGGTTGGCCGCCACCGACCAGCTCTGCCAGATGCCCATGCCGGGCGCGTAAGCCAGCAGGCGCTGCCCGGACGGTCCGTCGGCCAACGCAAGAACGCCAGTGCCGTAGTGCAGGCGGTCGTCCAGGTCCAGGTCGAGCACGGCCAGCAGGCTGTCGCCCGGCTGGAGTTGCCCATCCAGCGCCGCACGGGGGCTGGCGCCCGGCGGAATCGCAGCGGACGGGATGGAATGCATAGCGTCGGTCTTCATGAATTAGTGACAGGCTGTAACTTGTAGGCACCGGCCTGCACGGCGCCGGAAATCGGCGGGCACAGGCCCGATGCGTATCGAAATGACGAGAAGTGCACATCCGGCAGCTGGCGCGTCAGTGCCGGCTTGCCCGGCAAGGCACCGAGGCAGTCAGCCAGCAGCGGGAAAAACGTCATGCGCGGTAAACGTCCGGAGGCAGATTTCCGCCGACAGGGTGCAAAACCGTTTCTTTTCGATACATTTGCGCACCGCCATGGCCGCCAACACGTTCCACAATGGCTTCCATGTTCGATGAACCACCCGTGCAGCCAGCAATCAGCACCCTGCCGACCGCGCACCGCCCTTCTGGCCCCAGTATCGGCCGATTCCGGAGAACAGCGGCGGGCCCGCCAAATTGCGGCAAGTATAACCATTCGCCACCTCGAGCGTTGCCTGCACCAAAAGATTTCTTTTTTTCGCGTCTCACGTAAACCATTCGCGAATCCGAACGTTAATAGATCACCATTTGACGATTTATCCAGTCTCAGCCTTTAGCGTGCCTGCCCAAATGAGCAAAAAAGATATTGAAATCCTGGAAGTTCTGTCCCTGCGCGGACCGAATATCTGGACCTATCGCCCCGTCCTGGAAGCCTGGATCGATATTGGCGAGCTGGAAAACTTCCCATCCAACCTCATTCCGGGCTTTCCCGAGCGGCTCGAGGCATGGTTGCCCAGCCTGATCGAGCACCGTTGCAGCTATGGGGAACGCGGCGGCTTTCTCCGCCGCCTCAAGGAAGGCACGTGGCCGGGCCACATTCTGGAACATGTGACGCTTGAGTTACAAAATCTCGCCGGCCTGCCCGGCGGATTCGGCAAGGCCCGCGAAGCCTCCAAGGTCGGCGTCTATAAAGTGATCGTCCGTGCCTGGCACGAGGACGTGACCCGCGCCGCCCTGTATGCCGCCCGCGACCTGGTGATGGCGGCCATCGAAGACCGTCCCTACGACGTCGCGAGCACCGTGGAAGACCTGCGCGCGCTGACCGATTCACGCTGCCTCGGCCCGAGCACCGCCTGCATCGTCGACGCTGCCGACGACCTCGACATCCCGTTTATCCGCCTGACCGAAGGCAACCTGGTCCAGCTTGGCTATGGCG
>DATLHT010000158.1:0-9471 GCA_035539795.1 Burkholderiaceae bacterium | reverse complement strand
AGGAAGCCGCCGCGGCCAAGTACGTCGCATCAGAAATGCTGTGCCGGGTGGCGGACCGGGCGGTGCAGGTGTTCGGCGGCGCTGGCTACGTCGCGGACTATCCAATCGAACGCTTGTATCGCGATGCCCGCCTGCTGCGTCTCTATGAAGGTACCAGCCAGATCCTGCAGATCGTGATCGCGCGCGCGATCGGCAGTGAGCGGGGGATTCGCGTCGCGTGAACTTGCTGTGGCGCGGATCGGTCCGTGCCACGCACCAACCAGAGGAAATTACAATGAAGCTTGCTGCCCACTCCATTCTTCAGCGCCTCGTACGAGGCAGTCGCACCCGCTGGCTTGCTGCCGGCCTCGCCTGCATGCTGGCCGCGCCGGTGTTTGCGCAGAGTTTTCCGAACAAGCCGATCCGCCTGGTGGTGCCGTTCGCCGCCGGCGGTCCTGCCGACGTGCTCGGCCGTGTAGTCAGCGAGAGCATGGGGCGCACGCTCGGCCAGAGTATCCTGGTCGACAACAAGGCTGGCGCTGCGGGCACCATCGGTGTGGATTCGGTAGCCAAGTCCGCGCCCGACGGCTACACCATGGCGCTGGTGCCGGTCGGCAACATCGCGGTGAATCCGTCGCTCATGCCCAACCTGCCGTACAAGCAATCGGACCTCGCGCCGATCGCCATGCTGGCCACGGCGGAAAACGTGCTGGTGGTCAACGCCAGCGTGCCGGTGAAGAACCTCGCCGACCTGCTCAAGCTGGCCAACCAGAAGGCCGGCCAACTGACGTATGCTTCCCCGGGCGCCGGCAGTCAGGCACATCTCGCCGGCGAGTTGCTGCAGCTCGAAGCCAACGTCAAGATGATCCATGTACCGTATCGTGGTGTGAGCCCCGCCATGACCGACCTCGTAGGCGGCCAGGTCACCATGATGATCGCGCAGGTCCAATCCGCGCTGCCGTATATCAAGTCCGGCAAGCTGCATGCCATCGGGGTGGCCAGCCCGAAGCGTTCACCGCTGCTGCCGGATGTGCCGACCATCGCCGAACAGGGCTTCCCGAAGTTCGAGGCGATTTCCTGGTATGCCCTGATGGCACCGGCCAATACGCCGCGTGACGTGCTGAATAAACTCAACCAGCACACCAACACCGCGCTGGCTGAAACCACCGTCAAGGAGAAGCTGGCAGGCCTGGGCATGAAAGCTACGGGCGGCACGCCGGAGCAACTGGCCAGCGCCATCCAGAGCGAAAGCGCCCGCTGGGCCGAGGTGATCCGCCAGCGGAACATCACGATCGACTGAGTACGGTTCTCCGGGACCGTTCCGGCTGGGCCGGACGGGGTGGCCGCCGCCATGGACGGTCGGCGTTCGATATTCACATGCGGTACGTGGACGATTGTCGAATGGACGCAGCTGGACTCCATGCGCGTGCCCGCGGCGGCACTGCCCGTGCCCGTGAAGGCACTCCGTTGACGCGCCTCAACGATCTGATGTGGGAGGTGCGGGCTGTGACACACGCGGCAGAACAGGCCGCGCGGGTTGCCTGCACACAAGGCGTGCGCTATGACACTGCGCTCGCCACCATCTTCGATGGCTGGCTGGGCAGCTGGGTGTCGCGCGACCTGCTGGTGTGTTTTTGCGCGGCCCTCGAACTGGGCATCCATCCGGGCCGGCATCTCGAGCGCTGCCTGGAGACCGCCAATGCGCGGCTGACGGCGGACGAGCGTGCGCTCTTCTGGGCCGGCATGCGCCGTCTGCGCGCACACGGCCTGCACCCGGGCGGAGTGCCACGGCGCGGCCTCGCGCCGGCCGGGATGGGTGCCGGATATCGCGACTGAATCGCGGCCGGCGTGTCAGCCTGTGTGCCGATCGGGCCGGACGTGCGTAACCCGCAGCAACGGCCGGCAGCATGTTCTGCTGCCGGGCCGGCTCTCCTGTTTTCTATCCGTATCGCGTCAGCCTTGCCGCTGCGTGCCGACATGTGCCAGCACGGCGTCGAGCATCGCCTTCAGATGCGGCTTGACCTGGGCCGCAAGATCTTCGCGGTAGGCAAACGGATGGCTCTCGTTCATATACACGCGCTGCGACAGTTCGAGCTGGATGGCATGCACGCCGTCGGACGGCTTGCCGTACTGGCGCGTGATGTAGCCGCCCTTGAAGCGGCCGTTCAGCACGGCGGTGAATGGCGTCGCTGCCTGCGCAATGGCCAGGACCGCTTCTGCCAGCGCCGGATCGCAGCTGGTCCCGTTAGCCGTGCCGAGGTTGAAGTCCGGCAGCCGGCCGTCGAAGAAGCGCGGCAGTTCCGAGCGGATCGAGTGCGCATCCCACAGTGCCACGCTCGGGTGCAGCGTGCGCAGGCGGCCCAGTTCCTGCTGCAGGGCGTTGTGATAGGGCGTCCAGATGCTGTCGCGCCGCGCGCCGATCTCGGCATCATCGGGGCCGATGCCGGTGTGGTACAGCGGTGTCTTGTCGAAGGTATCGACCGGGCACAGGCCGGTGGTGTCCTGACCCGGATACAGATTGGCATTGTCCGACGGCCGGTTCAGGTCGATCACATAGCGCGAGTGCGTCGCCATCAGGATCGACGCACCCAGCGACTCGGCGAAATCGTAGAGCAGCGGCAGGTGCCAGTCGGTATCCGGCACGCGCCGGCCTTCCTCGGTCAGGCGTGCGGCCAGTGCCTCGGGCACATGGGTGCCGATGTGCGGCATAGACACCAGCAGCGGTGCGGTGCCCTGTTTCAGGATGAAGGGAGGATGCGCCATGGTTGTTGGTCCGTATCGAATGCCGGGCTGGACCGTCGCAGGACAGTCGATGCCCGGCCGGTAAAAATCTGCAAGGCAGCCTGCATGTCCGCCCATGCCGCAGCCCTGTTGATCGGGAAGATCGACAAGGCCGCCGCGCGGGCAATCCGCCAGGCTGCCATCACTTACGCATCGAGCAGGGAAGCACGCGCCGCGATGTAGTCGCGCGCCGCCGTCGCATCGAGCGCGTGCCGGCCATGCTGCACGACTCGCTTGCCACCTCGCCAGACTTCGGCGATGGTGGGGGCACCGCGATGCGAGAACACATGCGCGGACAGCGCGGCGTCCGGCGCGAGTCCTGCCATGTCGGCATTGCTGGCGTCGAGGATCACGAAATCGGCTTGCTGGCCTGCCGCGAGTCCGGCCACAGGCCGCGCGCTGGCTTGCGCACCACCAGCCACTGCAGCCTGGTACAGGCGCGTGGCCACTTGCGGGGCAGTCTCGTCCGCCAGCACATTGCGCCGCAGGGTCGTGAGCCGCTGCGCGTATTCGAGCCAGCGCAACTCTTCCGTGACGCTGACGCTGATATGGCTGTCGGAGCCGATGCCCCATGCGCCGCCGGCCGCCAGGTAACGCTCGGTCGGAAAGATGCCGTCGCCGAGGTTGGCCTCGGTGGTAGGGCAGATGCCGACCACGGCGCCGGAGGCGGCGGTGCGCGCCAGTTCATCGTCGTCGAGGTGCGTGGCATGCACCAGGCACCAGCGCTTGTCGAGCGCCACATGATCCAGCAGCCACGCGACCGGGCGCTGGCCGCTCCATTGCACGCAGTCCTGCACTTCCTGCACCTGCTCGGCGATATGGATGTGCACCGGCGCAGCGGCATCGAACGCGTGGAGCGCTTCGACCGCCATGCGCAGGCTGTCGGGCGGCACGGCGCGCAGCGAGTGCGGCGCCAGGCCGAGCTTGCGGCCGGGCATCGTGCATTCCGGCTGCAGGCGTTCCAGCAGGGCCACCATGCGTTCCGTCGAATGGATGAAGCGTCGCTGATGCTCGAGCGGCGGCGTGCCGCCGAAGCCGGCGGTCTGGTACAGCACCGGCAGCAGCGTGATGCCGATGCCAGCCGCCTGCGCCGCCGCCAGCAGGCGCAGCGACAGTTCCGCGGCATCGGCATACGGCCGGCCATCGGTGTCGTGGTGCACGTAGTGGAATTCGCACACCGAGGTGTAGCCGGCCTTGAGCATATCGACATACAACTGCGTAGCGATGGCCTGCAGTGCCTCGGGCGAGATGCGCAGCGCAAAGCGGTACATCTCCGCGCGCCAGCTCCAGAAGCTGTCCTGCGGATTGCCGCGGAACTCCGTCAGGCCGGCGAAGGCACGCTGGAAGGCATGCGAATGCAGGTTCGGCATGCCTGGCAGCAACGGGCCCGGCGCGCGCGGAACCGCGGTGTCGGCTTGCGCGCCAGCCTCGACGCTGCACAGCGTGCCGCTCGCATCCCAGCGCAGCAGGACATCGCGTGCCCAGCCATGCGGCAAGAGGGCATGCGTGGCGAACAGTTCACCGTTGGTCATGCGTGTGTCTCCCGGGAAAAGATGCGCCCCTGCCGGACAACGCAGGCGGCGGGATTGCGGCCGAACCAGTAGGCCAGTTCGGCCGGGCTGGCGACATCCCACAGGACGAAGTCGGCGGCGCGGCCAGCTTCCAGGCGGCCGGCACGGTCGGCCAGGCCGAGCGCCGCTGCCGCGTGGCGGGTCACGCCGGCCAGTACTTCCGGCACGGTCAGGCGGAACAGCGTGCAGGCCATGTTCATCATCAGCAGCAGGGATGTCGTCGGCGATGTGCCAGGGTTGTGATCGGTCGAGACCGCCATCGGCACGCCATGGCGGCGCAACAGATCGATGGGTGGCACTTTCGTGTCGCGCAGGAAATAGAACGCGCCGGGCAGCAGCACCGCGACCGTGCCCGAGGCGGCCATGGCCGCGACGCTGGTTTCATCGAGATGCTCGAGATGGTCGGCGGACAGTGCCGCGTAGCGTGCCGCGAGTGCGGCACCCTGCAGGTTCGACAGCTGCTCCGCATGCAATTTCACCGGCAGGCCAAGAGCTTGGGCGGCGCGGAACACGCGTTCGGTCTGCGCGGGCGAAAAGCCGATGGTTTCGCAGAATGCATCCACGGCATCGACGAGGCCTTCTTCGGCCAAGGCCGGCAGCATTGTCTCGCACACGAGGTCGATGTAGTCGTCAGCGCGTCCGGCATACTCGGGCGGCAGGGCGTGCGCGCCGAGGAAGGTGGTCGACACGGTCACACCGAACGCCTGGCCCAGCTGCCGCGCCACGCGCAACTGGCGGCGCTCGGCTTCCAGCGACAAGCCATAGCCGGACTTGATCTCGATGGTGGTGACGCCTTCCGCGAGCAGTGGTTGCAGGCGTGCAGCAGCTGCATCGAATAGGTCCTGTTCGCTGGCCGCGCGCGTGAGGCGCACGGTGGAGGCGATGCCGCCGCCGGCACGCGCGATGTCTTCATAGTTCGCGCCGGCCAGCCGCATGGCGAATTCATCAGCGCGCTGGCCGCCGTAGACGAGATGCGTGTGGCAGTCGATCAGGCCCGGCGTGACCCATGCACCTGCGCCATCGTGCCACGGCAGCTCGGCGTAGTGCGCGGGCAGTGCGGCATGTGCGCCGATCCAGCGAATCTGCCCGTCTTCGACCACCAGCGCAGCATCGCGCACGGCGTGGTCGGGATCGGCTGCGGGCAACACATGAATGTTGTGCCACACACCATCGGCACTGGCGGCGGCAGCCACATGGCGGTCGAGTCCTGCCGCGCCGCTTACATCGTGAGAAGTGGAGAGTCCATGCATATGCAGTTCTCGTCAGTCGTGACTCAAGGTGTTGCTAAACGCGTCAGGCAGATGGCGACGAGCGCGGCGTCCGTCGACGTGTCCGGTACCAGCTCGTGTGCGCCGCAGACATGTGTCCACAAAGCACCCTCACCCGCCTGTAAGCCATGCGGCGCCCAGCGGCCGCCGAGCGCCAGCAGCATCAGCGCATCGCACGCGGGTAGGCGTGCGGCGCGCCGCAGGACATGCACGTCGGCCCGCATCGCACCGCGCCGCGTCATCACGTTCAGATCGTGCGTCACGCCGCCGAGCAGGGTCGCGCCGAGTGCTGCCCCGCCATCGAAGGCAAACGGTGCGAGTGGCGTGCCGAGACGATGGTCGATGCCTGATCCATGCAGGTGCACGCCATCGCCTTCGAGCAGCATGATCTGCCGGTCGATGCCGGCGAAGCGCGAGAAGGGGCCGGACGACGCGATTTCCGCCACGCTGATGCGCCACAGAAAATCGTCCATGCCGGCACCGGCCGGCATGACAGCGATCTCGCGCGTCACCCCGCCGCCGTTCTTCCACGGCTGCGGTGTCAGGCTGGCGAGCGTGAAGCGTCGGTCAGGCAGTGTCACCGTCCCACCATCGGCAGGTTCAGGCCCTTTTCCTTGGCGCACTCGATGGCGATATCGTAGCCTGCATCGGCATGGCGCATCACGCCCGTGCCCGGATCGTTCCACAGGACGCGTTCGAGACGCTTGGCGGCTTCATCGGTGCCGTCGGCAACGATCACCACGCCCGAGTGCTGCGAGAAGCCCATGCCCACGCCGCCACCGTGGTGCAGGCTGACCCAGGTCGCACCGCCCGCAGTGTTGAGCATAGCGTTCAGCAGCGGCCAGTCGGACACGGCATCCGAGCCATCGCGCATGGCTTCGGTCTCGCGGTTCGGCGAAGCGACGGAGCCGCAGTCGAGGTGATCGCGGCCGATGACCACCGGCGCTTTCAGCTCACCCTTGCGGACCATTTCGTTGAAGGCCAGTCCGGCACGGTGACGCTCATCCAGTCCCACCCAGCAGATGCGCGCCGGCAGGCCCTGGAAGGCGATGCGTTCGCGCGCCATGTCGAGCCAGCGGTGCAGGGGCTTGTCCTCCGGGAACAGCTCCTTCATCTTCTGGTCGGTCTTGTAGATGTCTTCCGGATCGCCCGACAGGGCTACCCAGCGGAACGGGCCCTTGCCGCGGCAGAACAGCGGCCGGATGTACGCCGGCACGAAGCCGGGGAAATCGAAGGCGTTCTGCACGCCTTCCTCGAGCGCCACCTGACGGATGTTGTTGCCGTAGTCGAGCGTCGGAATACCCATCTGCTGGAAGGCCAGCATGGCGTTCACATGATCGACCACTGATTTGCGTGCAGCCAGTTCGACCGACTTGGGGTCGGCCGTGCGCTGCGCTTCCCACTGTTCCACGGTCCAGCCCTTCGGCAGGTAACCGTTGACCAGGTCGTGCGCCGAGGTTTGGTCGGTAACCATGTCGGGGCGCATGCCACCGGCCTGCGCGCGCTTCACCAGTTCTGGCAGGATCTCGGCGGCGTTGCCGAGCAGACCGACCGAGATGGCTTCACCCTTGGACGTTGCGTCGGCGATCATCGCCAGTGCCTCGTCGATGGTGGTGGCCTTCTTGTCGAGATAGCGTGTGCGGATGCGGAAGTCGATGCGCGATTCCTGGCATTCCACGGCCAGCACGCAGGCGCCGGCGAGGACGCCGGCCAGCGGCTGCGCGCCGCCCATGCCGCCGAGACCGGCGGTCAGGATCCACTTGCCGGTGAGGTCGCCGTTGTAGTGCTGGCGCACAGCTTCGACAAAGGTTTCGTAGGTGCCCTGCACGATGCCCTGGGTACCGATGTAGATCCACGAGCCAGCGGTCATCTGGCCGTACATCATCAGGCCAGCGCGATCGAGTTCATTGAACTTGTCCCAGTTGGCCCAGTGCGGCACGAGGTTGGAGTTGGCAATCAGCACGCGCGGGGCATTCTCGTGTGTGGGGAACACGCCCACCGGCTTGCCCGATTGCACCAGCAGTGACTCGGTCGGACCGAGGTTGCGCAGCGCGGCGAGGATGGCATCGAAGCATTCCCAGTTGCGCGCAGCCTTGCCGATGCCGCCGTACACCACCAGGTCTTCCGGGCGCTCGGCCACATCCGGGTCGAGGTTGTTCTGGATCATGCGGTAAGCGGCTTCGATCAGCCAGTTCTTGCAATGCAGTTCGGTGCCTTGGGGGGCCCGGATGACGCGCTTGCCAGTGGCGCTCAGAAATTGTTCATTGGCATTCATCGGTCAATCTCCTTGGATCACAACTTGGGAGCCCGGTGCACGTGCACCGGGCGGAAATGGTTTTCGGAACCGTTCTGGATGGGGCTGGATCAGGGTTCGGAATCCGTGGCCAAACGATGCTGTATGTTCCTGTATATACAAGTATAGGAGATCAATCCGAAACGCACCAGTCTTTTTGCACTGGAGCGGCATTGGGCAGGGGGCGGATGTGGCCATGCCGGAGCCGCCGGATTGGCGGCGGATCAGTGGCCGATTAGTGGCCGATTAGTGGCCGACTATGCGGGATACGTCACAAGTACCCGCGCAGCGAGTCGAATTGGCGCGGTGCGTATCGATCAGCCGCAAATCGAAAGATTTCAGCCGATGGCCGGGTTGCCCTCGACGTGGAAGCGTCCGCCCAGCCGATAGCGGTTGCCCGGATGGATGCAGCGCACGAAGGTGACCGGTGTCCCGTTGGTCCAGGTGCGGCGAGTCAGGACGAGGCATGGCTGCGCCGCCGGCATCTCCAGCAGCTGTGCTTGCTCAGGTGTCGCGCCGATGGCGTCCACCACGTGCTCTACCAGGTCGTAAGGCACGGTGCGTAGTAAGTACTCACCTGGCTTGGTTTCATCAAAATGTTGCGCCAGGAAATCAGGGGCCACGCGTGGATTGACGTAGCGGTCTTCGAGCTGCACCGGCAAGCCGTTTTCCCGATGTACGCAGACCGAATGGAAGACCGACTCGCCGGTACGCAGGTCGAGCGCCGCCGCAACTTCGATCGGTGCGGCGATCCGTTCCACGGTGACGACATCGCAGCTGTAGTCGTGACCGCGCTGACGGATCTCGTCCGGCAGGTTCACCACCGTCAGCAGGGGCGACTGCACTTTTTCCTCGGCGACGAAGGTGCCCACACCTGCCACGCGGACCACCCGGCCCTGCTCGGCGAGTTCCCGCAGGGCGCGGTTCACAGTCATGCGCGAGATGCCGAACAGTGTCACCAGTTCCTGCTCCGAGGGCACCCGGTCGCCGGGCTTCCACGCGCCTTCCTGGATCTGGCGGACGATATAGTCTTTAACCTGTTGATACAGGGCGGAGGCGGGTTCGGAAGCAGTCGGGCGTCGCGATGCGGGCATGGAGCGATGGTCGTGAATAATCGGAGCCGGGGCCGTCGGGCGGTGTGTTGTCCAGCAAGGCGTATCAACGTGCGGCAGGCGTGAGAGGCGTGCGCGCGGGAGCACAGCAATCTGGGCGGGCGGCGGAGCAAGTATTGCGGAAGTGTACCGCGAACTCAGCGCTAACCGGCCACTGATCTATACAGCAATAGACGGGTTGGTGCGGCGCCCTCGGAGAGTGGTTGGTCTCCGGCCCGTATCCGCCACCACCGATGGCGACGGGATCCGTTGACGGCGCTGTTCCGCTGTTCATAGCAGGGTCGGGCGAGCGGAAAACTGACGTGGATGTCTGTCCACGTTGCCAGTGCAGCCGGCACCGCACCAGGAAATTCTCGGAATTTGAAACACGCGTGCGCTTGTCATTCATCAAATTTAACCTTTACCATTGGGTATCCGAGACGCGCTCACAGAAGGCGCGCCACCACGTCGCCCGGCCAGCCCAGGTC
>DATLHT010000157.1:0-2592 GCA_035539795.1 Burkholderiaceae bacterium | reverse complement strand
CGACTTGATCTGCACGCTGCCGCGCGACTCGGGGCGCAACTGGCACACCGAGTACGTGCAGCCCGAGAACGGATGCACGTCGCCGCCGGCCATGTCGGCCGAAAGCGTGGCGAAGTGGAACTGGATGTCGGGCGTGGCGGCCTCCTGTGGCAGCGCGCGGCAGAACATTGCTCCCTGATTGATGCCGACTGCCAGCGGGCCGCTGCGGGTCAGCAGCCATTGCAGGCCGATCTTGGCCTTGCCGAAGATCGAATGCAACTGGTCGTTGGTGGTAATCGGCTGGCTGACTTCATAGATCAGGCGGATCTGCAGGTGGTCCTGCAGGTTGGCGCCAACGCCGGGCAGGTCATGCACCACCGGCACGCCATGCGACTGCAGCAGGCTGGCCGGGCCGATGCCCGACAGCTGCATCAATTGCGGCGACTGCAGGGCGCCGGCCGAGAGGATCACTTCGCGGCGCGCACGCAGCTCGATGGTCTGGCCACCCTTCACATAGCGCACACCGACGGCGCGGCGGCCTTCCATGATGATCTGCGTGGTATGGGCATCGGTCTCGATGCGCAGGTTCGGACGCCGTTCGGCGGGGCGCAGATAGGCCACGGCAGTCGAGCAGCGCTTGCCGTCGCGCGTCGTCAGCTGGTAGTAGCCCACGCCTTCCTGCACGCCATCGTTGAAATCCTGGCGGCGCGGCACGCCGAGCTTCTGGCCCGCGCCGATAAATGCCTCGACGAGCGGATGCTTGGCCTTGATCGAGGTCGCATTCAGCGGACCCTTGGTGCCGCGCGTCGGGCCCTCGCCCAGGTCGTTATTCTCGAGCTTGCGGAAATACGGCAGGCAATCGTCCCAGCTCCAGCCGGCATTGCCGAGTTCGGCCCAGTGGTCGTAGTCGGCCTTCTGGCCGCGCACAAAGATCAGGCCGTTGATCGAGCTCGAACCGCCAAGCGTCCGGCCGCGCGGCCAGTAAATCTTGCGGTTCAGCATATTCGGATCGGGGTCGGTGTAGAAGCCCCAGTTCAGCGTCTTGTGGAACATGGTCTTGCCGTACCCGATGGGGATATGGATCCACATCGACTTGTCGGCCGGACCGGCCTCGAGCAGGCAAACACTGTTGCGGGAATCTTCCGAGAGGCGATTGGCCAGAACGCAGCCGGCCGAACCCGCACCAACCACGATGTAATCCACTTCTTGCGACATGGTCGCTGTCTCCTGTTGCGGTTCGTGGCCCAGCACATTGCGCTCCGGCTCACGACTCTTATAATGAAACTGAAACAATACGTTCCACTATCGAACTTAAAAGACAAAAAGCCAAGCACGATCGCGAGAGGAGACAGGAAATGAAACGTAATTCTGAAAAACCGTTTCAGAATCGCACTGCAACATCGGTCAGCGGCGATCCCGAGGCAGACGATTCCCCGGCAACACCGGACGAAGCCCGAGGATTACGTGCCCTGACCGTACTCGAACTGCTCGCCCAGTCAGCCCAGCCGCAGTCCCTGGCGCAACTGGCGCACCGCATGCATGTACCCAAGACAACCTTGATGCGCTTGCTGGCGGCCATGGAGCAGCATGGCTATGTCCAGCACACCCCCGCCGAGCGCGGCTTCATCCCCGGGCCGCGGGCCAACGGCCTCGCACTGACGACCCTGCGCGGCCCGACCCTGCTGCGCGAATGCCGTGTGATCCTGCGCGGCCTGGTGCAGAAACTGGGTGAAACCTGCAATCTCACGGTGCCGGACATGGACCGCGTCCTGTACGTTGACCGCGTGGAAACCAACGAAGCACTGCGCCTGCACTTCACTCCGGGCACCCGTGTGCCGATCCACTGCACGGCCAGTGGCAAGCTGTTCCTGGCCTCGCTGTCGCGCCTCGAACGGCAGCGCACGCTGGCTCACCTGCCGCTGACACGGGCCTCGCCCCATACCATCACTGACCGCCAGGCCCTCGATGCCGAACTGGACCGCATCGCCCAGCGCGGCATCGGCGTCGACAACGAAGAATTCATCCGCGGCATGGTCGCCGTGGCCGTGCCGGTCACCGGCCCCGACGGCAAGGTCGCTGCCGCCGTGGCCTGCCATGCGCCGACTGCGCGCATTTCGCTGGAGGAACTGCTGACCGTCGTCCCGCACCTGCGCAATGCGGCGGAAGCCATGCGGACGATGCTGTTTCCCGCCGCCTGAGGCCGTTGCGCAGGGGTGCCGCCCTGCTCGACGAACACCTCTTCACCAAAGAGAGAAGGCAGCCCGTAGGCTGCCTTCTCTTACCACTGTTCCGCGATCTTCAACCGCTGTACCTTGCCGGATGGCCCCTTGGGCAGGTCATCCAGGATGCGGATACATTGCGGCGTCTTGTACTTGCCCAGGCGCTCCAGGCAGAAGACGCGCAGATCCTCCTCGCTGACCTGAGTCTCAGGCTTGAGTACCACCGCCGCATGGATCTCCTGCCCATAGTTCGGGTCCGGCAGGCCGATGGCCGCCGCTTCCAGCACGGCCGGATGCTGCAGCAGCACCTCGTCGATCTCGCGTGGGGCGATGTTCTCGCCGCCCTTGATGATCAGCTCCTTGAGGCGCCCGGTGATGAAGTAGAAGCCCTCCG
>DATLHT010000156.1:0-4964 GCA_035539795.1 Burkholderiaceae bacterium | reverse complement strand
ATCGAGGAACTGTTCCGCTTCAACGCACGTCGCGGCCTTTTGGGGCCCGGCCCGATCGACGAGGCCATCGAACGCCGTCTGACCCACCTGCGCAGTGGCCGCCCGCACATGCGCGAGAGCGAGAAGGACGACGGCACGGTGCTGGAGATCCGCGGCAACCCGCTGCCCGACGGCGGCTTCGTCACCAGCTATGCCGACATCACCAGCTACAAGAACGCCGCGCGCGAACTGCGCTCGCTGGCCGATGCGCTGGAACACCGCGTGGCCGAACGCACCCAGGATCTGGACGAAGCCCGCCGCGAAGCCGAGCAGGCCAACCGTTACAAGACCCGCTTCGTCGCCTCGGCCGTGCACGACCTGCTGCAGCCGCTGAACGCCGCGCGCATGTTCGTGTCGGTGCTGCGCGGCAAGCTCACCGACCCCGAACAGCAACAGACCAGCGACCATATCGACGCCGCACTGGCCGCGCAGGACGCGATCCTCAACAGCCTGCTGGATATTTCACGGCTGGAGTCGGGGTCGTTGCAGGTACGGGTGCGCGCATTCGCGCTTTCTCCTTTGCTGGAAACCCTGGCGCGCGAGTTCGGCATCGCCGCACAGAGCCGCGGCCTGCAGCTGGACTGGGTGGACACCCGTGCGGTGATCGTCAGCGACGAAGCACTGCTGCGGCGCATCCTGCAGAACTTCCTGTCCAATGCGCTGCGCTATACGCCACGTGGCCGCGTACTGATCGGCTGCCGGCGTGCAGGCGACCAGCTGCGCATCGAGGTGCATGACCAGGGACCAGGTATTCCGGAAAGCCTGCAGGGCGAGATCTTCGAAGAATTCCGTCGCCTGAACGACGGCGTGGAGCAGGAACGGGGCGCCGGCCTGGGCCTGGCCATCGTTGAACGCATCGGTCGACTGCTTGGCCACCGCATCAGCCTGCGTTCCGCGCTGGGCAAGGGCAGCGTATTCGCGGTGAGCGTGGCACTCGGGCGCGCCGACGAGGTGATTGCGCCGCCGACGGCGCCGGTCGTCGCGACCGAACCGTCCGATGACAGCCCGCTGCGCGAATGTCGGGTCTGGAGCATCGATGATGACCCCCACGTCTGTGCGGCAACCCGTGCTCTGCTGGAACGCTGGGGCTGCCATGTGGAACTTGCCGATGGCCCCCAGGGGGCACTGGAAATCGCCAGTGCGCTGAACGTGCCGCAGCTGTTGCTGCTGGACGTACGCATGGGGCAATGGCACGGACCGGACCTGTATGAAGCGCTGTGCACGCTGTGGAAGGCGCGGCCACCGGTGATCCTGGTGACCGCTGAGCGCGATGATGCGCTGAAAGTGCATGCTGCCGAGAACGGTTGGGGCTTCCTGCTCAAGCCCGTGCGGCCGCCGGCGCTGCGGGCGTTGATGACGCAGCTGCTGTTGCGGCATCGGCGATAGACGACTCCTCCACGAAGGACATCGCCGTGCCACTGTCCGAGTGGCGTTGCTCCCTGCTGACTCCGCACCGAATCTCCTCGCCTCTTCGCGCTATATCCGCAGAGTGCGAAAGAGCGAGATGCGCAGCATAGACCCATAAGGCGTGGACAAATTCCGAGCAAAGACAAGCAGTCCCCTGACAGACCTACGCTGCTGAAGTACGGAATATCTAGTTCCCCGGCAGATCGGCCGACCACAACGTAGGTAAATAATGGACAAGTGTTCTCTTGGTAGCGTTGTTCTTGCAGCTGGCTTGGCACTGGCAACCGGCGATGCAAGTGCAGAAAGTGAAACAACCTTCAATGGCGTGAGGTACCGCTGCACAAACAGCTGTGTCGTCAATGTTGACACTTCCGGAGCTTGGAAAGTCACCGATTGCTGTGGCGGACGCGTAAGAACAGTGTTCCAGACAACCCGACCGCCGGACTGCAATGGGCCGTTTGATTGTCCCATTGATTGACAGCCACAGCCCGCGACCGAGGATCCACCGTGAGTTCCAATCACATACCCAGTTCGATCATACAAATCTCACGCCTGATCACTGCAACACTGCTATGCATGTGCTGCGGAGGATGTACCGATGACAGAGCGTCAGGTGCCAGCACCATTTTTGATAAGACCGAGGCAGACGCACAAATCAATCAAGCGAGATCGAGCGATCTCAGCACACAGCCCTTGGCTACGCGATCAAAAACAGACAACTCGGCGGCGACCATCCATCGCGCAGTCTCATCACTCGAACATCTTCAGTCAGAATCCGCACTCATCTTCGACGGCGGAATCTCAAGCCAGATTGCCGGAGACCTCCTGCGCTCCGGCAGAAACACGTCAGACGCGATCGACCGCATGACCCAGGACGCTGCTTCCAGCACCGAGGCACAGGATCTCGCAAAGCACTACCGATCCTCAATAACACGCGCAATGAGTGAGGACGCCGTACTGGAGCGTCTGTCATGCGGCCTTAGCATCTGCATCGGCATCGCTCGAGCCAGAAGCAATGCCGACCATGAAGCCTGGGGGCGTAGGCTTGCATCAGACACGTCCTCCCCGACCTACAGCTACGCCGAAGCATCTGAGAATCTCGGCGCAGGATATGAGAACAGATTCATATTCTCCACCGATCCAGCGATGAATTCGATCAGCGGCAATTAATCCTTCAACCAGACTGAAGCATCCCAATGCATCAGGTCGCAAAAGGCCCGCATCCCTGATGAATCTGGAAAGAACCATCTTTGTACAGATACCAAGCTATCGAGACGTTCAGTTGTTACCCACGCTGAAGGATATGATAGGAAACGCGACTTCACCATTTCTGTTGCGCATTGTCGTCTGCTGGCAACACGGAGACGAGCAGGACCTCCAGACCTTTGAAGCGAACGGATTTGAATTGACCCATACAGCAAGCGAAGAAGGCTCGACAGTCCACTTCTTACGGATGCATGGTGCAAGCATCGAGTTGATCGACATGGACTATGTTCACTCCGAGGGATGCGGATGGGCAAGAAACCTGGCCCAGCGGCGCTACCGGGGTGAGCACTACAATCTTCAGATCGACTCGCACCACCGCTTTTCAGGCGAATGGGACGTCAAGATGAAGAGCCTACTCGAGCTTCTAAGGGTACGCTCACCAAAACCGCTTCTAACAGGATATCCCCCCAGCTTCGAGCCTGACACCTATCCTTCGGGAAGGCAGGAGTACACAGCTGCAATCATCGTCGACTCCTTCTCGCCAAGCGGTGTAGTCAAATTTCGATCTGTCCGCCTCCCCTCTCCAGCTCATGGTGAGATCGCATTCAAGGCGAAATTCGTAGCCGGCGGATTCATCTTCTCCGACGGGAGCTTCACACAGGAAGTAATGAGCGACCCTGATCATTTCTTCTGCACGGAAGAGATCGCAACATCCATACGAGCGTTCACAAAGGGATATGAGTTCTACCATCCATATGTACCCCTACTGTGGCATCTGTACGACAACCATGCCCCAAAGGTCTGGGACGACCAGTCAGAGCCGCCAGCAGCCAACTCCGCCACCTCCATGACACTCGAAGATCGCTCCAGCGCGGCGCTACGAAAGACACTCGCTCTGGTCGGCCTTCTTGCGGGATCCGATATAGAAGACTTAGGAATCTTTGGACTGGGCTCACAGCGCACATTGCTTCAATATGAGCGATACGCTGGAATCAACTTTCGACTCCGAGCAGTTCGCAAGGAATCCCTTACTGTCCAAGAACCAATCAGTTTGTCTGAGACCATTGAGGAGAATGAATGGAAGCGGAGTCTCGTCTACTTCCGCGCAATGCGAGTCCACATTTTCTGCACCACTCGCTGTCCTTCCTTCCCGGCCTCGGTGCTCGTCTCTTCCTACTCGTCGGATGGCGCAAGGCAGTCCACCCGCGAGTTGTCCAAGCCCGAAATGAAAGCTCTTTCAAGAGAAGGTCAAGTCGAGTATGTCGACACACTCAGGGCACCGCTAGACCAACTGCCTGTCCGCTATGCGGTACATGTGCGCAGCGACGATACGCCGACGGACCATCAGCTTTCGATCTTCGTTGAAGAGGTCCTTCTCTGACGGCAGCAGTAGACGAAGGATTTCCGCCTGAACGCTCTGCCTTGTTCAACCATCCATCCCTGCCCGCGCATCGCCTTCCGGCTCCAGCGCCTTCACCAGCACTGCCGCCTGCGTGCGGCTGTGGCATTCGAGCTTCTTCAGGATGGCGGTCACGTGCACCTTCACCGTGTTTTCGGCCAAGCCCAGTTCATAGGCGATCTGCTTGTTGAGCAGCCCGTCGGCCAGGCACAGCAGCACCCGGAACTGCTGTGGCGTCAGCTGCGCCAGGCGGCTGGCCAGCAACGCGTCGGCCTCGGAACGCTCAGCGGCCATCGCCGGGAACCACAGGCCACCATCGAGCACCGCTGCCACCGCTTCACCGATGGTTTCGGCAGGCGCGGACTTGGGAATGAATCCGGCCGCGCCGAACTGCTGCGCGCGACGGATCACCCGCGGGTGGTCGTTGGAGGACAGGATCACCACCGGAATGTCCGGGTGCGAACCGCGCACGTGCAGCAGCGCGGAGAATCCATGTGCGCCCGGCATGGTCAGGTCCAGCAGCACCAGATCCACATCGGGCTGTGCGTCCAGCGAGGTGGCCAGTGCTTCGGCGCTGGCCACCTCGCGTACCTGCGCCAGCGGCAGACTCTGCCGCAACGACTGCACCACCGCCGAACGCAGCAGCGGATGGTCATCGGCGATCAGGATGGTGTATTCGCTCATGCGGCCATTGTACGGGCAGCGAACTGCCTCCGCCGGGCATGGCCCGGCGCTACCGAAGCACCAGTACGGGCGCTACCGCCCCGCCGGCTCCACGCTGCTGCGCCATGCATCCAGGAACTGGCGGCGCTTGAGCGCATCCAGGTAGACCAGCAGGCCGGGGCCGAGCTGGATCGGGCGGCGGCTGCGGCCGGGCGCATCGTCGCCGCGTGCATCGCCGCGCACGATCGGC
>DATLHT010000155.1:0-14647 GCA_035539795.1 Burkholderiaceae bacterium | reverse complement strand
GTTCCAGGACGCGCTGAAGTACGTGCGTCAGCTGTCGGCCAATCGCGGCACCATCCTGTTCGTGGGTACCAAGCGTCAGTCGCGCGAAATCCTCGCCGAGGAAGCCGCGCGCGCCGGTATGCCGTATGTCGACAGCCGCTGGCTGGGTGGCATGCTGACCAATTTCAAGACGGTCAAGATTTCCATCAAGCGCCTGAAGGACATGGAAGCCATGCTGGAATCGGGCGCCGTGGAACAGATGAGCAAGAAGGAAGCGCTGATGTTCGAGCGCGAGATGGTCAAGCTGCAGAAAGCCATCGGCGGTATCAAGGATCTGGGCGGTGTGCCGGACGCCATCTTCGTGGTGGACGTCGGCTACCACAAGATTGCCATCACCGAAGCCAACAAGCTGGGCATCCCGGTGATCGGCGTGGTCGATACCAACCACACGCCTGACGGCATCGATTATGTCATCCCGGGCAACGACGACTCGAGCAAGGCCGTGGCCCTGTACGTGCGCGGCGTGGCCGACGCCATCCTGGAAGGCCGTGCCAATGCGGTACAGGACGTGGTCGAAGCCGTGCGTGGCGAAGGCGACGAGTTCGTCGAAGTCACCGAAGGCTAAGCCGACAGGCGGGACTTTCCGACCGCCTGTGCGTGAATGCTGGCCGCTTCCGTGGCCGGGCGCGCGCCAAGGGAGTCCTGAGCAAGAAAAGGGGCGATGCAGATCGGCCCCTTTTTTTTAAGCAGCGGACTGGACATTTCCAGTTGCTGCATCGACCAGACACTGTCATCCGGCGATGGCATCATCGCCGCCGGATCAAACATCAACGGCCGGCCTGATTCATCAGGCGGCACACAATCTAGGAGCACACAAATGGCTGCAATTACCGCAAGCATGGTGGCAGAACTGCGCGCAAAGACCGACGCGCCAATGATGGAATGCAAGAAGGCCCTGACCGAAGCCGACGGCGATCTGGCCAAGGCCGAGGAACTGCTGCGCGTCAAGCTGGGCAGCAAGGCCAGCAAGGCCGCTTCGCGCGTGACGGCTGAAGGCGTGGTAGCTGCCTTCATCGACGGCACCAAGGGTGCGCTGATCGAACTGAACTGCGAAACCGACTTCGTTTCGAAGAACGACGACTTCCTGAAGTTTGCAGCCGACCTGGCCAAGGTCGTGGCGAACGAGCAACCGGCTGACGTTGCAGGCCTGTCGGCCCTGAACCTCGACGGCGAGCAGATCGAAGCTGCCCGTACGCGCCTGATCGGCAAGATCGGCGAGAACATGACGATCCGCCGCTTTGCCAAGTTCCAGAACGGCGGCAAGCTGGCTTCCTACCTGCACGGCACGCGCATCGGCGTGATGGTTGAGTTCGAAGGCGACGAAGTGGCTGCCAAGGACGTGGCAATGCACATCGCTGCCATGAAGCCGGTTTCGCTGTCGTCGAACGACGTGCCGGCCGAGCTGATCGCCAAGGAGCGCAGCATTGCCGAGCAGAAGGCTGCCGAGTCGGGCAAGCCGGCCGAAATCACCGCCAAGATGGTGGAAGGTTCGGTGCAGAAATACCTGAAGGAAGTGTCGCTGCTGAACCAGCCGTTCGTGAAGAACGATAAGCAGACCGTCGAGCAGATGCTGAAGGCCGCCAACACCACTGTGAAGAGCTTCACGCTGTATGTGGTCGGCGAAGGCATCGAGAAGAAGCAGGACGACTTCGCTGCCGAAGTGGCTGCCCAGGTGGCTGCCGCCAAGCAGGGCTGATGCCTGCGGCCTGCCCCTCCCGACGCAGGGGCAGGCCCGGTGTGCCGGGCGCATGTGTGTGTCCGGCCTGCGGCACCGTATAATGCCGCAGGCCCGTTTTCAGCGTGGCTCCCCCAGATTCCCGGGGCGATGCTGAAAACCGGCTTTCAATCCTATCCGGATTGCATAGCACGGTCTTTTGCAAGACCCGCTGTGACATCAAACAGAACATAGCCACACCGAGGGTGACCATGCCAGCCTACAAGCGCGTTCTTCTCAAATTGTCCGGCGAAGCCCTCATGGGCGACGATGCCTTCGGCATCAATCGCAGCACCATCGAAGGCATGGTCAGCGACATCGCGGGCATCGTCAACCTGGGAGTCCAGGTGGCGATCGTCATCGGTGGCGGCAATATCTTCCGCGGCATGGCGGGCGGCGCGGCGGGCATGGATCGGGCCACGGCCGACTACATGGGCATGCTCGCGACCATGATGAACGCGCTGGCGCTGCAGGATGCACTGCGCCATGCCGGTATCGAAGGCCGGGTGCAGTCCGCGCTGCGCATGGACCAGATCGTCGAGCCGTATATCCGTCCGCGCGCCATCCGCCAGCTGGAAGAGGGCCGCGTGGTCATCTTCGCGGCCGGCACCGGCAATCCGTTCTTCACCACCGATACGGCCGCTGCGCTGCGCGGCGCGGAAATCGGTGCAGAAATCGTGCTCAAGGCGACCAAGGTCGATGGGGTCTACACTGCCGACCCGAACAAAGATCCGAGCGCCACGCGTTATTCCACGATCACCTTTGATGAGGCAATCTCGCGCAATCTGCAGGTCATGGATGCCACCGCATTTGCCCTGTGCCGCGATCAGAAACTGCCCATCAAGGTGTTCTCCATCGTCAAGCCCGGCGCGTTGAAACGCGTGATCCTGGGCGAGGATGAGGGCACGCTGGTGCACGTCTGATTTGCCTGCCTCGGCTCAGGTGCCGGGGCATTGCATCAACCTAAATTGTTTTGGAGAGCTGTCATGACAGGCGACATCAAGAAGGGCGTCGATCAGAAGATGCAGAAGTCGATCGAGGCTTTCAAGGCCAGCCTGGCCAAGATCCGTACGGGCCGTGCCCACACCGGATTGCTCGACCATCTGCAGGTCGATTATTATGGTTCGATGGTGCCCATCTCGCAGGTTGCCAACATCACGCTGGCGGACTCGCGCACGATTGCCGTGACGCCGTGGGAAAAGAAGATGGTGCAGACCATCGAGAAAGCGATCCGCGATGGTGACTTGGGCCTGAACCCGGCAACGCAAGGCGATGTGATCCGTGTACCGATGCCGCCGCTGACCGAGGAGCGCCGCAAGGAGCTGACCAAGGTGGTGAAGGGTGAGGGCGAGGATGCCAAGATAGCGATCCGCAACCTGCGCCGCGATGCGAACGAGCAACTGAAGAAACTGGTGAAAGACAAGACCATTTCGGAAGATGACGAGCGCCGTGCCCAGGACGAGGTCCAGAAGCTGACCGACCGCTATGTCGCCGAAGTTGACAAGCTGGTGGCAGAGAAAGACAAGGAGATCATGACGGTGTAACTGTCATGCCCGTCGGTCCGTCGTGGCGGACCGACGCGGTGGTACACCGGTCATTACTGCATGCCCCATATCAGCTCCACCCTCGCGGTTCCATCCGCCAGCGATGTTCCTCAGCACGTTGCCATCATCATGGATGGCAACGGCCGCTGGGCGACCCATCGCCACATGCCGCGCGTTGCAGGCCATGGCCGCGGCCTGGAAGCGGTGCGGAGCATCGTCGAGGCGTGTGCCGTGCGCGGCGTGCGCTATCTGACGCTGTTTGCCTTCAGCTCCGAAAACTGGCGGCGTCCGGCCGACGAGGTCACCTTCCTGATGCGTCTCTTCGCTGCCGCATTGCGCCGCGAAGTCGTGCGCATGCATGCCAATGGCATTCGCCTGCGGGTGGTGGGAGAGCTGACTGCCTTCAGCCCGCGTATCCAGCGGTTGATCCGCGATGCGGAAGCCAAGACCCAAGGCAACACGGGCATGACCGTGACGATTGCCGCTAACTATGGCGGACGCTGGGATATCCTTCAGGCGACGCGCCGCATGCTGGCGGCGTCGCCGGCCATGGTGCCGGCTGACGTTACCGAGGAGGCGCTCACGCCTTACCTGCAGATGTCATTTGCCCCGGAGCCCGACCTGTTTATCCGCACGGGTGGCGAGCAACGCATCAGTAACTTCCTGCTCTGGCAGCTGGCCTACACGGAGCTGTATTTCACCGATACCTACTGGCCGGATTTCGATGCCGCGGCGCTGGATCGTGCATTTGCCTCCTACCGGCAACGAGAGCGGCGTTTCGGCCGCACCAGCGCCCAGCTGCTGAATGGCGCCACGGCCGAATCTCCAGTGGCCAACTGACACGGAGGCGCCATGCTGCTGACCCGGGTCATTACCGCGCTGTGCCTGCTTCTGGTTATCCTCCCGGTGCTGTTCCTGGGCTCGGTACCGGTGCTGGGTGGCTTGGCTGCCGTGTTCGTTTTCGCCGCTGGCTGGGAATGGGCACGCCTCGTGCGCCTGTCCGCGCCGTGGACCTATCTTTATGCCTTCGCCGCCTTGTTGCTGCTGCTGATCTGGAGCGACCTCTCCATCGGGCGCCCGCTGAGCGCACCGCTCTTGGCCGCTGCCATCGCCTGGGCCGCGGCGCTCATCATGCTGCGCCGGGGTGTGCAGCCGCTGGACACACCGGCGGCACTGCTGGTGGGTGTATTGGGACTGATCATGCTGCCCGCGTTTGGGCTCGCACTGATGCAGTTGCGGGCACATGGCATCCTGATGTTGTTGTCAGTTGCGGTTCTGGTCTGGACGGCTGATATTGGTGCATATTTTTTCGGCAAGGCATTTGGCCGCCGCAAACTTGCCCCGACGGTCAGCCCGGGCAAATCCTGGGAAGGGGCGATTGGCGGCTGGCTATGTGTCATGGCCGTGGCCGGCACGATGGTGTTCACTGGATGGCCCGGCGGCACATGGCCGCAACGTCTGGTCGAGCATCATGGCTGGCTGGTCGCCGGGGGGCTCGTGACAGTGCTGGTGGCTGCCAGCGTGATTGGTGACCTGTTTGAATCCCTGTTGAAACGGCAGGCCGGTATGAAGGACAGCAGCCAGTTGCTGCCGGGCCATGGCGGGGTGCTCGACCGGATCGATGCCTTGCTGCCTGCGTTTCCGCTTGCCCTCTGGCTTTTATGATGCGCCATGTCACGATTCTAGGATCGACCGGATCCATCGGCGAAAGCACGCTCGATGTGATTTGCCGTCATCCCGAACGCTATGCCGTACATGCGCTGACTGCGCACACGCAGGTGGACAAACTGGCCGCCCAGTGTCGCCAAGTGCGCCCTGCGCTGGCCGTGGTCGGTACCGCGGAGGCTGCGCAGACCCTGTCGGCACAATTGCGGCGCGACGGGTTGTCCACTGAAGTTGCCTATGGACCGGAAGCCTTGGTGGCGGCCGCCGCCGATCCCGCCAGCGATACCGTGATGGCGGCCATCGTCGGCGCTGCCGGACTGCCGTCCGCCATGGCGGCCGCGTGCGCCGGCAAGCGCGTGCTGCTGGCCAACAAGGAAGCGCTCGTCATGTCCGGTCACCTGTTCATGCAGGCGGTGCGCGACAGCGGGGCCACGCTGCTGCCGATCGACAGCGAACACAATGCCATCTTCCAGAGCCTGCCGTCGCAGCATCCGCAGTATGGCGCACATGTCGAAAGAATCATCCTGACTGCGTCGGGCGGGCCCTTCCGCACACGTTCGCTGGATTCCCTGCGATCCGTCACCCCCGACGAGGCCTGTGCGCATCCCAACTGGGTAATGGGGCGCAAGATCTCGGTCGATTCCGCGACGATGATGAACAAGGGCCTGGAAGTCATCGAGGCCCATTGGCTGTTCTCCGCGCCGGCTTCGGCGATCGAAGTGCTGATTCATCCGCAGAGCATCATTCATTCCATGGTGAGTTATCGGGATGGCTCGGTCATTGCGCAACTCGGCAATCCCGATATGCGCACACCGATCGCCTATGGGCTGGCCTATCCGGAGCGAATCGAAGCCGGCGTGAGTCCGCTCGATCTCGCGCGTGGCGGCGGATTGACGTTCGAAACGCCAGATCTGGAGCGGTTTCCATGCCTGCGCCTGGCCTACGAGGCCATGCGGGCAGGCGGCAGCGCCGCCGCGATATTGAACGCTGCCAACGAAGTGGCGGTCGAAGCGTTTCTCGACGGATGCCTGTGCTTCACGGACATCCCGGATCTCATCATGCATACGCTCGAACGCTGCACTGCCGATACACCGACGTCGCTCGACGATGTACTGGAGGCCGACCGTAAAGCCCGCGCTTGTGCCTACAGCATGCTCTCCAGCCGGTATGTGGCGTAGCCACAGCATGCAGGCGAGATAACGGAGTACGACCTATGCAGACGGTATTCGCCTTCATCATTGCCCTTGGTATCCTGATTTTCATCCACGAGATGGGGCATTACCTTGCGGCCCGCTGGTGTGGCGTGAAAGTGCTGCGATTTTCCGTCGGCTTTGGCAAACCGCTAGTGCGCTTCATCTCGCGCGGCCGTGACCGGACCGAATGGACCGTTGGTGCGATTCCACTGGGCGGTTACGTGCGCATGCTCGACGAGCGAGAACTGGAAGAGGCTGGACAGCGTGTCGATCCAGCCGATCTGCCGCGCGCCTTCAACCGGCAATCCGTGTGGAAGCGCTTTGCCATCGTCGCGGCCGGGCCTGCCGCCAATTTCCTGTTGGCCATCGTCCTGTACATGATGCTGGCCATGAGCGGCACGCGCGAACCGGTGGCGATCCTTGATACGCCACGGGCAGAATCTGCCGCTGCGCTGGCCGGCATCGAGGGCGGGGAGCGTATCGTTGCCCTGCGTGTGGATGACGATACCGAGATCATTCGTTCCTGGAACAGCTTCCGCATGCGCATGTTTGAACTCGGGCTCGATGGCGCGGCACCTGTGCTCGAGCTGCGTGCGCCGGACGGGCGCACCCGCAGCGTCGCGCTGCCGGCGGTTCCGGACGTGGGACGCGATCCAGGCGGCGATCCGCTAGCCGTACTCGGATTGCAGTTGCAGGGGGGGCCGGTAACCGTCACCGAAATCGTACCTGACAGCGCTGCCAGCCGTGCTGGACTGATGATCGGTGATCGCATCGTGGCGCTCGATGGCATGCCGGCAGGCAATGCTGCGAGTCTGATTGCAGCCATCCGAAGCAAGCCGGATCAGGGCGTGACCCTGGGGATCGAGCGGGCAGGGCAGCCGCGTGAACTGCACACCCGGTTGGGTGCCGAGGCAACCTCTGGCACACCGGTCGGCAAGCTGGGTGCCGGGCTCGCGCAGGCGGTACCAATGGAAGAGGTCAGCTACGGCCTGCAGGATGCCGTGACGCGCAGCCTGGGACAGGTCTGGTCGACCTCCATCATGTCGCTGCGCCTGCTGGGCAAGATGCTGGTCGGCGAGGCCTCGCTGCAGAATCTGAGCGGACCCCTGACTGTGGCGACCTACGCAGGCAAGGCTGCGGACCTGGGAATTCAGCCGTTCATCCAGTTCCTGGCGTTGATCAGCATCAGCCTGGGAGTGCTGAATTTGTTACCCATTCCGGTATTGGATGGGGGGCATTTGCTGTATTATTGCGTAGAAATTTTGACCGGCAGGCCCATCCCGGAACACTGGCAGATGGCGCTTCAAAAGGTCGGTATGGCGTGCATTCTTCTGTTGACATCACTGGCGTTGTTCAACGATTTCAGCCGCCTGTTGCAGACGTAGGAATCACGCACTGTATCCAGTACGCCATCCGTCGTCACAGACCCGAGTACTGGCCGCGCCGTGGCGCGGCCGGAATGGCACAGGCGTGCTGTGATGGATATCAAACCGAGGGGATCCAAGTTGATCAGGAAACAACGTCGCTCGCTGAGTCTGCTAACGGCTTCCATTCTGGCGGCACTCTCCATGCCGGCCTGGGCTGCCGAACCGTTCGTGGTGCGCGACATCCGCGTCGAAGGCCTGCAGCGCGTCGAGCCGGGTACGGTGTTCGGCTACCTGCCGGTGCGCGTTGGTGAGACGTTCGATGATGAGAAGGGCTCGGAGGCGATCAAGACCCTGTACAACACCGGTTTCTTCAAGGACGTACAGATTCGTTCGGAGAACGGCGTGTTGGTCGTAGTCGTGGAAGAACGGCCCGCCATTTCCCAGCTGGATTTCGTCGGTATCAAGGAATTCGACAAGGACACGCTGCGTCGCTCGCTGCGTGCTGTAGGTGTTGCGGAAGCGCGCTCCTACGATCGCTCGATGATCGAGCGCGCCGAACAGGAGCTCAAGCGCCAATACGTCGCGCGCGGCTACTACGCAGCCGAGGTGCAGAGCACCGTAACGCCGATCGAACGCAACCGCGTGTCGGTGGTGTTCAATGTCGACGAAGGTTCGGTCGCCAAGATCCGCGAGATCAACTTCATCGGCAACAAGGTGTTCAAGGAAAGCACGCTGCGCGACGAGATGCAGCTGGCCACGCCGAACTGGCTGTCGTGGTACACCAAGAACGACCTGTACTCGAAGCAGAAGCTGACCGCCGACCTCGAGGCGCTGCGCTCCTTCTACCTGAACCGCGGCTACCTGGAGTTCGCGATCGAGTCCACGCAGGTCTCGATCACGCCGGACAAGAAAGACATCGCGCTGACCATCAACATCAAGGAAGGCGAGCAGTACAAGGTATCCGACATCAACTTCTCCGGCGAGCTGCTCGGCAAGCAGGAGGAGATGGAAAAACTGCTGAAGCTGAAGAAGGGCGACGTGTTCTCGTCCGAAAAGCTGACCGAGACCACCAAGGCCATCACCGACCTGCTCGGCACGTATGGCTACGCCTTCACGACCATCAACCCGCAGCCGCAGATCAACCAGGAAACACGCGAGGTCGCCCTCACGCTGGTGGTGGATCCGGGCCGCCGTGTCTACGTGCGCCGCATCAACGTGGTCGGCAACAACAAGACGCGCGACGAAGTGGTGCGCCGCGAGATGCGCCAGTTTGAAAGCTCGTGGTTCGATGGCGAGAAGCTGAAGCTCTCGCAGGACCGCATCAACCGGACCGGCTACTTCACCGACACCAACATCACCACCGAGGACGTGCCCGGCGCGCCTGACCAGGTGGATGTCAACGTCAACGTCACCGAGCGCCCGACCGGCCAGCTGACCCTCGGCCTTGGCTTCTCGTCCACGGACAAGCTGGTGCTGCAGGCCGGTATCAAGCAGGAAAACGTCTTTGGCTCGGGTACCAGCCTGGGCCTCGACATCAACACCGGCAAGGCGTTCCGCACGCTGTCCGTGAACCACCACGATCCGTACTTCACGATCGACGGCATCAGCCGCACGACCGACCTGTACTACCGGACTTCGCGGCCGCTGTACTACGCGGGCAATGGCGACCAGGACTACAAGGTGGTGAGCGCGGGTGGCGGCGTCAAGTTCGGCGTGCCGTTCTCCGAGCTCGATACGGTGTTCTTCGGCATCGGCTACGAGAACACCAAGCTCGATGTCACCAATAACACGCCGCAGGCCTACCGCGACTTCGTGCGTGATTTCGGTCGGCAGACGCACAACTTCCCGTTCACGATTGGCTGGGCCCGCGACGGTCGCGACAGCGCACTGGTGCCGACCAAAGGCCGCTACCAGCAGGCCAACCTTGAAGTCGGCGTGCCGGGCGGGGACCTGCAGTACTACCGCGGCTCTTACCAGCACCAGTATTACTATCCGCTCTCCAAGGCTTTCACGCTTGCATTTAACGGCGAGATCGCCTACGGTCGCGGCTATGCTGGCAAGGCATTCCCCGTGTTCAAGAACTATTTCGCCGGCGGTATCGGCTCGGTGCGTGGCTACGATACCGCCTCGCTGGGTCCGAAGGAAGCGAACGGCGATCCGATCGGCGGCGCATCGAAGTTGATCGCCAACGTGGAATTCATCTTCCCGCTGCCGGGTTCCGGGGTCGACCGCACCTTGCGTCTTTTCACCTTCTTCGACGCGGGTAACGTCTACGGCGAAAAAGAGAACTACAATTTGAGCGAGTTGCGCTATTCGACGGGTCTCGGCCTGTCGTGGCTGTCGCCGATCGGTCCGCTCAAGCTCAGCGTGGGTTTCCCGCTGCGCCGCAAGCCGGATGATCGCACCCAGCGCTTCCAGTTCCAGATCGGTACGGCATTCTGACAAAGGATTACATGATGGCCTCCCTGCAAGTTTCCCGTTTCTACGCTGTTTTGGCCTTGTGCGGCGCGGCCGCGGCTTGGGCGGCACCTGTCCACGCGCAGGAAGCCAAGATTGCAGCGGTGAACTCCGAACGGATCCTGCGCGAGTCGCAACCCGCCAAGGCAGCCCAGAGCAAGCTGGAGCAGGAGTTTTCCAAGCGCGACAAGGAGCTGCAGGACCTGGCGAACCGCGTCAAGTCGCTGGCCGAGAAGCTCGATAAGGATGGCCCCGTGCTGTCCGAATCCGATCGCGCCCGTCGGCAGCGCGAACTGGCCGACCAGGACCGCGAATTCCAGCGCAAGCAGCGCGAGTTCCGCGAGGACCTCAACCAGCGCCGCAATGAAGAGTTGGGCCTGGTGCTCGAACGCGCCAACCGTGCGATCCGCCAGATCGCCGAGCAGCGCAAGTACGACCTGATCGTGCAGGAAGCGGTCTATGTCAGTCCGCGCATCGATATCACCGACGAGGTGATGAAGTCCCTGAATGCCGGTGGCCGTTAACCTGATCGTTCGCCAGCGTACGCTGGTTACGCCACCTTCCGGAGCCATCTGATGTCCCCCACGCTCGCGCTGCTGGCGCAGGAAGGCGGGGCTCAGGTCATCGGAAACGACAGTGCCACGGTCAGCGGCCTCGCGCCGCTCGACCAGGCCGGACCTGAGCAGTTGTCTTTTCTTTCCAATCCCTTGTATCTCCCGCAGGTCGGCGTCTCGCGCGCCGGCACCATCATCGTGTCGCGCAAGGATTTCGACGCGTTGACGGAGCAGGGCCAGACTAGCCAGCGCAATTGGTTGATCGCAGCAAACCCCTATGCGTGCTTTGCGCGCATTGCCCAGTGGTTCGAGCGGCAGGCCCGGCCAGCGACCTTGCCCGGCGTGCATCCGGGCGCGGTGGTGGCAGCCGATGCCGTGGTACCCGTCAGCTGTGTGATCGGCCCTAACGTCGTGATCGAGTCTGGTGCGCGGCTGGGCGAACGCGTGCGTATCGTGGCCAATGCATTCATCGGTGCGGGTGCCGAGATTGGCGACGATACCGTGATCCAGCCGCAGGTGTCGGTCTATCACGGCTGCGTGGTGGGCCAGCGCTGCATCATTCACAGCGGTGTCGTCATCGGTGCGGACGGCTTTGGCTTTGCGCCCGATTTCGGGCCGACGGGCGGCGAATGGGTCAAGATCCCGCAGACCGGACGTGCCGTGATCGGTGACGATGTCGAAATTGGCGCGAATACCACCATCGACCGCGGGGCCATGGCCGACACTGTGATCGAGCAGGGCTGCAAGCTCGACAACCAGATCCAGATCGCGCATAACGTGCGCGTCGGCGCCTACACGGTCATCGCCGGCTGCGCGGCAATTGCCGGCAGTACCAGGGTGGGGCGTTACTGCATCATCGGCGGTTCGGCCAATCTTGCTGGTCACCTCACGATTGCCGACAAGGTCACCATTTCGGGCGGCACGTCGATCACCAAATCGATTGCGGCCGCTGGGCATTTCACCAGCGTCTTCCCGTTCATGCCCCATGCGGAATGGGAACGCAACGCGGCCATCGTGCGCGGCCTCGGTCGCCTGCGTAGTCGCCTGCAACAAGTCGAAAAACAGATTTCCTCCCGAGCCACAGAAGAATGACAGACGAAAATCAGACTGCGCCGGACGCAGTCAATATGGATATCCACAGCATCATCAAGCTGTTGCCCCACCGCTATCCGATCCTGCTGGTCGACCGGGTGCTTGAGTTCGTGCCGCAGCAGCGCATCAAGGCGCTGAAGAACGTCACGATCAACGAGCCGTATTTCATGGGCCACTTCCCGAATCACCCCGTCATGCCGGGCGTGCTGATTCTCGAGGCCCTGGCACAGACGGCTGCGCTGCTGACCTTCGGCGGCGAGATGGAGCGCAAGGAAGACCAGGTGTACCTGTTCGTCGGCATCGATGGTGCGCGCTTCAAGCGCCAAGTGACGCCAGGCGACCAGTTGCATCTCAATGTCGAGGTGCTGCGTTATATCCGCGGCATCTGGAAGTTCAAGGCGTTTGCCACCGTGGAAGGCCAGGTCGTGGCCGAGGCCGAGTTGATGTGCACGGTCAAGCAGGTCGAGTCGTAATCAAGTAGTAATCCCGCGAGCCGGTAGCCGCGAGACGGTCCGGCACCAGCAAGGAATAGAGTGCATGACGCAGATACACCCAACCGCAATCGTCGATCCGCAAGCTGAACTGGCTACCGATGTCTCGGTCGGTCCGTACACGGTCATCGGACCGAACGTGCAGATCGGCGCGGGGTCCAGGATCGGCGCGCACACCGTGATCGAAGGGCACACCACCATCGGCAGCGGTAACCGCATCGGCCACTATGCCGCCCTGGGCGGCGATCCACAGGACATGAAGTACCGCGGTGAACCGACGCGACTGACGATCGGCGACCGCAACACCATCCGCGAATTCACCACGATCCATACCGGGACCACGCAGGACGAAGGCGTCACCAGCATCGGCGACGACAACTGGATCATGGCCTACGTCCACATCGCACATGACTGCCGCGTCGGAAATCACACGATCTTCTCCAGCAATGCGCAGATCGCCGGCCATGTCATCGTGGGCGACTGGGCGATCATGGGCGGCATGTCAGGGGTGCACCAGTTCGTGCGTATTGGCGAGCATGCCATGCTGGGTGGTGCATCTGCATTGGTGCAGGATCTGCCGCCGTTCGTCATCGCCGCGAGCGACAAGGGCGGAAACAAGGCCGCACCCCATGGTGTCAATGTGGAAGGCCTGCGTCGGCGCGGCTTCAGCGCCGAGCAGATCGCCGCACTGCGCACCGCCTACAAGCACTTGTACAAGACCGGGCTGAGCTTCGATGAAGCGAAGGCCGCCATCGCTGCGGACATCGCTGCACTGAACGACGCTGCCGCCAACGCGCCCGTGCAGCGTTTCCTCGATTTCGTGGCCGCATCCACACGCGGTATCGTGCGCTGATGCAGGCAGTGGCACAGGCACCCGCCATCGCGCTGGTCGCTGGCGAAACCTCCGGCGATCTGCTGGCTTCCCTGATGTTGCGCGGCCTGTCAGAACGATTGCCGGGCGCCACATACACAGGTATCGGCGGACCGCGCATGGCCGCGCAGGGTTTCCAGGCCCAGTGGCCCATGGACAAACTGGCGGTGCGTGGCTATGTGGAAGCGCTCCGGCACGTGCCCGAGATCCTCGCCATCCGCAACCGGCTGCGCCGTCAGTTGCTGGCGAATCCGCCAGCGTGCTTTGTTGGCGTCGATGCACCGGATTTCAATCTGGATCTGGAGCTCAAGCTCCGTGCTAACGGCATTCCGACCGTGCATTTTGTCAGTCCCTCGATTTGGGCATGGCGTGGCGGCCGCATCCACAAGATTGCACGGGCGGTCGACCACATGCTGTGCGTCTTCCCATTCGAGCAGGAAATCTATGCCAAGGCGGGCATTGCCGCGACCTATGTCGGGCATCCGTTGGCTGATGTGATCCCGCTGATTCCAGATGTTGCCGGCGCGCGCGAAAGCCTCGGCCTGCCGCTGGCACGCAAGATGATCGCGGTCATGCCCGGCAGTCGCGAGTCAGAGGTGCGCTTGATCGGGCCATCGTTCTTCAGCGCCATGGAGCAAATGCAGCGCGCGGAGCCCGATCTCAGCTTTGTCATTCCCGCCGCCAATGCTCATCTGCGCGCGCGGCTGGAAGCGCTGCAGTCCGCGCATGGCCACCTGAACCTGACTATTACCGATGGTCAGTCGCACGCTGTGATGGAAGCCGCTGACGTGATCCTCCTGGCGAGCGGCACAGCGACGCTGGAAGCTGCGTTGTACAAGAAACCGATGGTGATTTCCTACAAGGTGCCCTGGCTGACCGCGCAGATCATGAAGCGGCAGGGCTATCTGCCGTACGTGGGATTGCCGAACATCCTGGCGGGTCGCTTCGTGGTGCCGGAACTGCTGCAGGATGACGCCACGCCGGAAGCGCTGGCGCACGAGACGCTGCATCTGCTCCACGACGAATCGAACGCCGCAGCCCTACGCACGCATTTCACCGACATGCACCTGACGCTCAAGCAGAACACGGCCGCGCTGGCGGCCGAGGTCGTGGTCGATTTACTCAAAGAGCGCGGGCGGATCTGACATGCTGTTTGCCGAACTTGACCGGACTGCCCAGCGCCTGTGCGGCGTGGACGAAGCCGGACGCGGGCCGCTGGCCGGGCCGGTGGTGGCGGCAGCGGTGATTCTCGATCCGGCGCGACCGATTGCCGGGCTGGCCGACTCCAAGGTATTGACCGCGAAGCGCCGAGCCTTGCTGTTCGATGAAATCCAGACGCACGCCCTGGCCTGGCATATCGCCGAAGCGACGGTCGAGGAAATCGACCGGCTGAACATCCTGCATGCCACCATGCTGGCGATGCAGCGCGCCGTGCATGGCATTCTCGATCGCGGCATCGAGCCCGATCTGGTGCAGGTCGATGGCAATCGCTGCCCGCAAATTCCATGCCGTGTCGAAGCCATCGTCAAGGGCGATGCGCTGGTACAGGCAATTTCCGCTGCTTCGATCCTCGCCAAGGTGAGCCGCGACCGCCAGTTGACAGCCCTGCATGCCCTGCACCCGGAGTACGGTTTCGATGTCCATGCCGGCTATCCCACGC
>DATLHT010000154.1:0-3780 GCA_035539795.1 Burkholderiaceae bacterium | reverse complement strand
TTCGGCAGCCACGCGGGCTGCTTCCATGCCGGCAGGGCCGGCGCCAACCACCACCACCTTGCGCTTGGCGCCAGTGGTCTTCTCGATGATGTGCGGCACGCCCATGTATTCACGGGAGGTCGCGGCGTTCTGGATGCACAGCACATCCAGGCCCTGATACTGGCGGTCGATGCAGTAGTTGGCACCGACGCACTGCTTGATCTGGTCGATCTGGCCCATCTTGATCTTGGCGATCAGGTGCGGGTCGGCCATGTGCGCACGGGTCATGCCGACCATGTCCACGTAGCCGCCTTCGAGGATACGCGTGGCCTGGTTCGGGTCCTTGATGTTCTGCGCGTGCAGCACCGGGACCTTGACCACTTCCTTGATGCCGGCCGCCAGGTGCAGGAACGGCTCCGGCGGGTAGCTCATGTTCGGGATGACGTTGGCCAGGGTGTTGTGGGTGTCGCAACCCGAACCGACCACGCCGATGAAGTCGAGCATGCCAGTGGCGTCGTAATAGGCAGCGATCTGCTTCATGTCCTCGTGGCTGAGGCCATCGGGGTGGAACTCGTCGCCACAGATACGCATGCCCACGCAGAAGTCGTCACCGACTTCGGCGCGCACGGCCTTCAGTACTTCCAGGCCGAACTTCATGCGGCCTTCGAAGGTACCGCCCCACTCGTCGGTACGCTTGTTGACCCGCGGGCTCCAGAACTGGTCGATCATGTGCTGGTGCACGGCCGACAGTTCAACGCCGTCCAGGCCGCCTTCCTTGGCGCGACGCGCAGCTTGGGCGTAGTTGCCGATCACGCGCCAGATCTCTTCCACCTCGATGGTCTTGCAAGTGGCGCGGTGCACGGGTTCACGGATACCCGACGGCGACATCAGGGTCGGCCAATTGAAACCGTCCCAGCGCGAGCGACGGCCCATGTGGGTAATCTGGATCATGATCTTGGCGCCATGCTTGTGCATGGCGTCGGCCAGGTTCTGGAAGTGCGGGATGATGCGGTCGGTCGACAGGTTGACCGATGCCCACCACTCCTGCGGGCTGTCGATGGCCACCACCGACGAACCGCCGCAGATCGCCAGGCCGATACCGCCCTTGGCCTTTTCTTCGTAGTACTTCACATAGCGGTCGGTAGTCATGCCGCCGTCAGTGGCGTAGACCTCCGCGTGCGCGGTGCTGAGCACACGGTTGCGGATGGTCAGTTTGCCGATCTGGATCGGCTGGAACATTGCTTCGAATGCCATGACGCTATCTCCGGCTTACAACGGCTTTGTAACGAACAGGCCATCTTCGTGGCCTTCTTCCGACCCGCCATAGACCTGTTCGGCCACGGTGCGGATCGAGCTGCCGCGGGCAGCGAGAATCTGGTCCATGGCGCCGGCGAACCAGCCGGTGAACATGTAGTCGACCTTGCGGCCGCACTTGCCATAGACGTACACGAACGCAGAGTGCTTGAGCTTGACGCTGCAGGTGCCCTTGTCGAGGTCGATGTCCTGGATTTCGAACAGGCCCCAGCCACGCTGGCTCAGGCGCTTCATGTAGTGCTCGAACACCGCCACGCCTTCCAGGCCGTGGCACTCGGCTTCTTTTTCACACCAGTGCCAGGCGGACTTGTAGCCGGCCTTGTAGAGAATCTCGGCGTACTTGTCAGCGCCCAGGACTTCTTCGATACCCATGTGGTTGTTGACGAAGAAATGGCGCGGCACGTACAGCATCGGCAAGGCGTCGCTGGTCCAGACACCGGTCTCGCTGTCGACTTCGATTGGCAATTGCGGGGCGATCTTGGCCATGGAAACTCAACTCCATAAAATTTTTTATTGGGATGCCCCGGCGTTGCTGGCAGGGGCTTTCAGGCTTGGAGAGCGGCTTACTCGCCCCACACGTCCTTGAGGACGTTGACCCAGTTCTCACCCATGATCTTGCGCACCACGCGCTCGGAGTGGCCGCGCTTGAGCAAGGTTTCGGTGAGGTTGGGGAATTCGCCCACGGTGCGGATGCCCAGCGGGTTGATGATCTTGCCGAAGTTGGTCAGGCGACGGGCGTAACCCTTGTCATGGGTCAGGTACTCGAAGAAGTCCTGGCCGTGGCCCTGGGTGAAGTCGGTACCGATACCGATGGCGTCTTCACCGACGATGTTCATGGTGTACTCGATGGCTTCGGCGTAGTCGTCGATGGTCGAGTCGATGCCCTTGGCCAGGAACGGCGCGAACATGGTCACGCCGACGAAGCCGCCGTGGTCGGCGATGAACTTCAGCTCTTCGTCCGACTTGTTGCGCGGGTGCTCTTTCAGGCCAGATGGCAGGCAGTGTGAATAGCAGACCGGCTTTTTCGACTCGAGGATGACTTCTTCGGAGGTCTTGGAGCCTACGTGGGACAAGTCGCACATGATGCCGACGCGGTTCATTTCGGCAACGATCTCGCGGCCGAAGCCCGACAGGCCGCCGTCACGCTCGTAGCAGCCGGTGCCGACCAGGTTCTGGGTGTTGTAGCACATCTGCACGATGCCCACGCCCAGCTGCTTGAACACGTCGACGTAGGCGATCTGGTCTTCGAAGGCATGGGCGTTCTGGAAGCCGAAGAGGATACCGGTCTTGCCCAGCTCCTTGGCCTTGCGGATGTCGGCAGTGGTGCGTACTGGCATCACCAGGTCGCTGTTGTCGCGGATCAGCTTCTGGCTGGCGGCGATATTGTCGACAGTTGCCTTGAAGCCTTCCCAGACCGATACCGTGCAGTTGGCCGCAGTCAAACCGCCTTTGCGCATGTCCTCGAACAGCTCGCGGTTCCATTTGGCAATGATCAGGCCGTCGATGACGATGCTGTCGGCGTGAAGTTCGGCTGGGCTCATCAGGCTGTCCCCTTTTATTGAATGGGTTTGCGCCAAACCTTGTGTCGGCGCTTTGGGGCCAGCATATGCCTGTGCCCAAAGGCGCCCCGATGCAAAAACGACAGGGGGTTTGCCGAAAGCGTCAATGCGCGACATCGCGCCCTCTGGCACGCCGTCTGGCGATGAGAGACAGTCTCGATAACGACATTTCCGGCCGTTTCATGAACATTTCTTCAGGGAGCTATCGTCTTGTCTGCGGCTGAGCGAGAATCCAGCCAATTCGTCAGCCTTGTTGAGGAGAAAACGGATGAAATCAATGGCATGGCTGGTATTACTGGCTGTGGTATCGGGCGCCCAGGCCGGCGAGGAGGAAAGCACCCCGTGCGACAACGTTGAGAGCGACCAGCAGACATTCGCTTGCGCGGCGTTCAACAAGCAGACGGCGGAGCGTGAACTGAAGTCCGCGTATGACGACCTGATCCAGCGCATTCGCGACCAGTACGCCGACGAAGGCGACAAGGCTGCGGCCTTGGCCGGGCGCATGGAGGCGGCCGAGAAACTGTGGACGCAACTGCGCGATGCCGACTGCAAGGTCGAAACCTACGCCGAGAAGCCCGGCAGCAAGGCGTTCGAAGCGGCGTGGAACACCTGCGTGGCACAGCGCAGCGATGATCGCTCGGAGTACCTGCAGTCCATCGGCCAGCAGTAGGGGGACTTCCTCCGCAGGAAAGGCTTTCGGCTTATCTGTCTTGACGCCCCGAACCAAAGTACGTCCCAGGCGCCTCGCCCGAGGCGCCGATGATGAACTTGATCGGAAACCAAGACATGACCACCACTATCAGCAAGACCGACATGAACAGCGCCATCGCCGCCCTGAAGAAAGAAGGCGAAGAACGCGCCGTCATGGTTGCCAACACCATCTGCATCTTTGCCCCGGATGTACCCGCCAGCGTTGCTGAAGACGTGC
>DATLHT010000153.1:0-16419 GCA_035539795.1 Burkholderiaceae bacterium | reverse complement strand
AGGCTCCACCGCTCAGTCCTTTGCAGTGGAAGTCGGCGAGGAGATTGTGCTCTGGAACAAGTGGGCCAGGGGCAACGCAGCACCTGCCGCAAGGTAGTAGTTGCGGCCACTAGGGCCCCCTGACCCCCTTCCACAGTAGCTTGCTTATCGCCCGCCGGCGCAGCATCAGACGGTCATCAGCCGCGCGCCACCTTTCACCGACAGGGCGGCTACGTGGACGGTGTGGCGGCGATGGTCCGTCGTCTTGCTCTGCGCAACACACGGAACCGACCACGTCTGAAGAAGTCGCCGAAGCAATCCAGCTCGCCAAGGCCACGCAGTCCGAGTGATGTCCTTTGGACCTTCCTCATCTTGGATCAGGCGCCGCACCGCGAGTCCACGCGCACCGGCTGATAAGACACGCCGGCCCTTGGCATTGCCCAGGCAGCGGCAGCTGGCGGCCTGGCCAGCATCGAGCGCCTCGCCCTGGTCAGCTGGCCGTGCGCGACCCCACGTTGCGCATGAGCAGTCTTCATCACCCTGATTCCATGCGCGAGCGCAGCGCAGAACAACGGCATCAACGGCACGGGCTACTAGCTTCAGCGCGCATCTTCCACACGCGGCGCCCGACCCGCCAAGCAACTCTGTTCGAGTGCGAAGGGGGACGAGCGGCATTCATAGACCGATCGACTACAGGCTTGCGCCTACCAAGAAACCGTAAATTGGTCGACTCTTTTGGTCAACATCTGCAAATTTTTCCTGCACCTAGAGCGTGCAGAAATTGGCGCCAATTGGTGCAAAGCTTGCCTCCTTCACCGGTAGAACAGAAATCAGATGCAACGCACCAGGCTGGTGAAAACCCGCGGTTTCCTCCTAAAAAGGCGATGACTCAGATGAAGCCTTATTGACACTTTGTGTCATGCACTCGCATACTGAAAACGTTCAACGTCCACCAAGGAAATCGCCATGGCTCCGCATTGCTCTCGCCGCTCGCTACTCCTCGCCGGCACAACGCTTCTCGCGGGGATGCCCGCGTTTGCCGCTGAGGCCTATCCATCCAAAACGGTGAAGCTCATCGTGGGCTTTCCACCTGGTGGCCCTACTGACATCATCGGTCGCGTGATTGCGCAGTCGCTAGCCAAACACCTCAACGGCTCAGTGATCATCGAGAACCGCGGAGGCGCTGGCGGACTCATCGGTGCGAACTACGTCGCCAAATCCAAGCCCGACGGCTACAACCTGCTGCTGGCCGTTGAGTCGTCGCAGACACGCGGTGCGGCGCTCAACAGCTCCTCCATTCAGTACGACCAGCTGAAGGACTTCACGTACATCCGGAAGGTTGCCAAGCAGCGCAATCTCATCTTGGTCAATCCGAGCTTGCCGGTGAAGTCGGTCAAGGAGCTCATTGAGTATGCCAAGGCCAATCCGGGCAAGCTCAACAGAGGCGGCACGTTCGGCGCGACATCGCACATTGGCGGAACGCTGTTCGATGCGCTAAATGGGACGCAAATGACGTTTGTGAACTACGCAGGTGGAGCTCAACCTATCACCGACTTGATGGCGGGCATTCTTCAAGTGGGCTATTTCACGGAGGCTACGGTGGCCAGCTACGTGAAGAGCGGCGGCTTGCGAGCGCTCGCGATTGCAGGACCTGACCGGTCTCCAGCGTTCCCAGACCTCCCTACGGTGGTTGAAAGCGGCGGCAAGCCGATGGACTTGGCACCATGGTTCGGTGTCGCGGGACCCGCCGGGCTGCCCCAGGAAATCGTTCAGAAGGTCGGAGCGGCCCTGGACAAGATGGTCCAAGAGCCTGAGTTCCTCGCGCATCTCGAGACGCTGGGAGCGCTGCCGATCAAGGGGACGACCCCGGAGGCCTATTCAAAAGAGGTTGGCGACGAAATCATCTACTCGAACAAGAGGGCCAAGGAACAGTCTGCCCCGCTCGTTCTCTAGCCTGTCCCCAAATGGAAACAGCCATCGCTTTTTCGTTGCTCGGTGATGGCCGCCGTCGACCTGACTCACCCAAAAATTCAACCATGTCCCTTGAACGTATCAGCTGTGGCACGCGCATGTCAGACGTCGTCGTCCACACCGGTGTCGCGTACCTATCTGGCAAAGTGCCCACTGACTTCTCTGCATCGTTCGTCGAGCAGACAAAGGATGTCCTTGCCACCATCGACAAGCTTTTAGCGCAAGCCGGAAGTGACAGGAGTCGGATGTTGCGTGCCGAGATCTTTCTCAAGGACATTGCCCATTGGGCCGAGATGAACACCGTTTGGGACGCATGGGTCACACCAGGCGCTACTCCTGCGCGCGCAACCGTGCAAGCCCAGATGGCTCATCCTGACTGCTTGATTGAAATCATGGTGACCGCTGCAGTCTGAAGGCATCTCCGGCCAGCTGTCGCTCCCACGCTATCAACACAGAAACGCTATGAACAATTCGCTGCAAACGAAATGGAACGGTGTCGTTCGACACCTTCACAAGACTCCGCGTGCTTTTCTTCCGATGGAAGCATTCGGTGAGATTTCCCTCGTCGCAGGGCAAGGCGTCGAGGGTGACCGCTACATGATTGGCAGGGAGACGGGCTTCTACTCGCACAAGCCTGAGGAAGGCCGCCAAGTCACACTGTTCGAAACGGAGACGTTAGAAGCCCTTGAGCGCGATGCAAAGATCGTGATGAAGCCTGAAGAGCATCGGAGGAACATCACAGTCGAGGGCGTTCCGCTCAACCATCTCGTGGGCCGCAAGTTCTGGGTCGGCAGCACCCTTCTAGAAGCAACCCGCCTTTCAACGCCGTGCAGACACATCGAAGAGATTCTCGGCAAGGCAGTGTTCGACCCGATGATCAACCGCTCGGGCCTGAACTGCCGCATCCTCGAGGGCGGTGTCGTGCGCGTGGGTGACTCTGTACATCCATACTGACATGGCATCGCCCATCAAGCACCTTCAGGTCGTTGTCGCGGATTGCGATGAGCCAGCACCTGGCATCAAGCGTATTGTGCTCGCCGACCAAGAGCACTGGCGCCTGCCTGCGTTCCGACCTGGTGCGCATATCGACATCCACCTCGGCGGTGGGCTCGTCCGCACGTACTCCCTGTGCAATGCGCCAAGCGACGACCGTCGTTATGTGGTGGCGGTGAAGCTCGAAGCCGCCGGTCGCGGGGGCTCGTCCTTCATTCATCAGGAACTGCGCTCAGGGACAACCATTGGAGTGTCCGTTCCCCGGGGCGGCATCGAAGTGCACCCCACCGCGATGAACATCTTCGTCGCCGGAGGCATTGGTGTCACGCCGTTCCTGTCTGCCATCCGGGCGCTCGAGGAAGCCGGCGCCACCAACTACGTTCTCCATTGGGCGAGCATGGGCGAACCGACGCTGCTCGACATGATTCGACCTGCATTTGAGGCAGGGCGGGTTGTCCTTTACAACACCTTGCACGCTCCACCGCCGGACATAGATGGCATCATCCAATCCCATGGCGATAGGGCCAAAGCCTTCTGCTGCGGTCCCTCCGGAATGCTCGATGCCTTCGAAGTGGCCACGGCGGACTGGCCGTCTGAACGCAAGCACGTCGAACGGTTTGTGGCACCAAAGCCTCCGGCCCCTCTGAACGCCATCCCCTACACGGTCGTTCTTTCAAAGTCAGGCAGGGAAGAGAAAGTCCTGCCTGAGGTCGGCCTGCTTGCCACACTGGAGGCGATGAACGCGGACATCTCGGTTTCCTGCGCAGGTGGCATTTGCGGTGCATGCCGCACACGGTGGCTCGAAGGCCCACCAATCCATCACGACCGGGTCCTGAGCCCCGAAGAGCGTCATCACGAGGTGATCGTGTGTGTGGCTGAATGCGCCGGCTCCAGGCTCGTCCTCGACATCTGAGGAGGGCCTCAACAGGCCGTTCCCTCGGTTCAAGACACCGCGGCCAGTGCCTGCCGCAGGTCATCCATCAGGTCTTCGACGTCTTCCAAACCGACCGACAGGCGCACCAGGCTCAATTGGTCGCCCATCGCGTCGAGGTCCTTTGGAACCAGGTCCTTGCGGGCCCGGATGAACGTACCGGGATGCGTGATAAGAGATTCCGCGTCGCCGAGGCTGATGGCCCTTGCTATCAGTTTGAGTTCGTTGACGAAGTGGACTGCAGCCTGCTCCCCGCCCCTCAGGTGAAAGGAAAGCATTCCAGTGCCGTGCGCCATCTGCTTCTTGGCCAGTGCATGGTCTGGACTACTTTCCAGGAAGGGATAGTTCACCGACCGAACGGCCGGATGTGTCTCAAGCATTCTTGCGATGGCCAGCGCCGACTCACCGTGCCGCTTCATGCGCAAAGACAGCGTTTTCAGTCCGCGAAGAACCATGAAGCACAGCAGCGGCGCCAGCGTGGAACCAGTCATGTACTTCAGGCCGATGGCCCGCACCCGCTTCATCATCGCCGCTGCGCCCACGACGGCACCCGCAAGCAAATCACCATGTCCGTTGATGTACTTGGTGAGCGAGTGCACAACAACGTCGGCACCGAGCGCAAGCGGGCGCTGCAGCGCGGGCGAAGCGAACGTGGAGTCAACCATCACCGTCACCCCCGGTCGTCGGTGCGCGATGTCTGCCAACGCTGCAATGTCCAGCAAGGCGCCGCTCGGGTTGACTGGCGACTCGAAATAGACGACCTTGGTCTGGTCAGACATTGCGCTCTCCAGCTGCGCTGGATCGCGCAGGTCGACGAAAGTGACCTTGATGCCGAACCGAGGCAACCCTTCCGTGACGAGTGCACGTGCGGTCGTGTACATGGTGTCGTTGACGATGAGCTCGTCGCCGGCCTGCAGAACGGTCCACAGCGTGGCGGTGATTGCGCCCATTCCAGAGCCGGTGACCACGGCCGCCTCAGCCCCTTCCAGGTCGGCCAGGCGGCGCTCCAACACCTCCTGCGTGGGGTTGTGCTGCCGGCCATAAACGTACCGGTGGCTTTCACCCGCCATCACTGCGGCGGCCTCGCCGATGTCCTCGAAGGCGTAGGTCGAGGTCATGAAGATAGGGGGTGCTACGGCACCGAGATGTTGGCTCGAATCGTATCCATGGTGGATGCTTCTAGTCGCAAATCCTGCTTCTCTTTCGGTATTTCCCACAGTATCCCCTACAGGTTATCTTGAGTATTGAAACTCCAGTCTATCGAGCAATGTGGCACGTAAAGATCAAACCAGCTATGACGTTTTTGATTCCTTTGACCCTTGCTCTGAGCGCCGGTTCAGCTACTCACCGGAGGCTCGCTTCATGGAAACGATAGACCGCCAACTCCGATACTTCGTAAAGATTGCGGAAGCTCGCTCGCTATCGCGCGCGGCCGAGGACCTCAGCTGCACCCAGTCCATCTTGAGTCGGCAGCTGTCCGCGTTGGAGCGCGACATGGGACAAGCACTGTTCTCTCGGACAGGTCGAGGGGTAATTCTTACCGATGCGGGGACGAAACTTCTTTCGATGGTTGGTCCGGCTTTTAACAGCATTGACGACGCGGTCACAGCTCTCCGCTCCAATTTGATGGACGGAACACTAGTTTTGTCGAGCATCCATTCGCTCAGTTATTCGTTCATCGGCCCTTTGCTGGCAGGATTCTCCGGAAGATTCCCGTCCGTCAAGATAAAGTTGCTGGTACGGAGCTCGGAAAAAACGGTTGAACTCATTGAATCCAAACGTGCAGACGCAGGTTTTGTGTACGACACCGCCGTCGTATCCCCAGACCTGCGCGCAGTTCCCCTGTTTCACCTTGAGATGTGCCTCATTGCGCGGTTGGAGGACTCTCTGCCCAGCGAAATTGACTTGCGGCAAACGCCGATTCGCCTAGTAGTGTTTCCACAAGGTCACGCGCTACGGCGGATGCTCGTGTCAAGCGGGATTGATTTCACTGTGGCGGCTGAGGTCGACACCTTTGATGCCATGCTTGATGTGGCCGCCTGCGGCGGCGCTTATTGCATTCTGCCGAGCCTGATTCCGAAGGGATACCTCGCAACACGGGGATTGCGCCCAGTTCGAATTCCCCAGCCCACCATGGCTCGACAGGTGTCCCTGGTTGTCCGTTCAGATAGCTACAAGACGGAACTGCTGCAGGTGCTCGAAGCGGCTGTCCTGGGACAGGTAGAGTCGGTTTCGCTCCGTGCAAGTGGCCGCACCAACTTGACGCGTGAGCACATTTAAGACGACGGGAGCGTCAATCGATTCTCGCGATCTTCCCGTCAATGACGACCTTATTCCAGTACTCAATCTCGTTCAGAGTTTCCGCAAGGTAGGTTGACGGGTTGGAGCCATGGATAGGCGTTGCGCCCATCGGCAACAGTTGCTTCGCGAACCCGGGGTCCAACGCAATGCGCTTCGAAGCCTCGACAAGCTTCTCGATGATGGACTTGGGTGTGCCAGCGGGAGCAACCAAGCCGGTCCAAAACGAGAGGTCCATGCGGGGCCCGCCTGCTTCTTCCATCGTCGGCAGCTCGGGTTGCATGGGCGAGCGCTCGTTGGCAATGACGGCCAGGGCGCGGAGCTGGCCCGTTTTGATGAACGGGTATACGGTGGCCTCAGGATAAAAGCCGACCTGGACCACGCCTGCCACCATGTCGGAGACCATTTGCGAGCCGCCTCGGTAGTTCACCGCAACCATGTCGACGCCGGTTTTCAGACTGAAGATGGTCGCCCCCAAATGCGATGCAGCCCCGTAAGAGCAGCCATAGTCCAGCTTGCCGGGGTTGTTCTTGGCGTATTGAATGAACTCAGCCAAGTTCCTGACCGGCACTCCCGGATGAACGACCAGCACACTGCGTTGAGTTGCCAAGCGAGAAATTCTGGAGAAATCCTTCACTGGGTCGTACTGCATCTTCTTGTAGACCGCTTGCGCTCTGGTCGTGATCGATTCACCATCGAGTAAAAGCGTGTACCCATCTGGCTTCTGGGTCGCGGCGTAGCTTGCTCCAATCATGCCTCCGGCGCCTGCTCGGTTATCAACGATGATCGCTTGGCTCAGTTCCTTCGACAGGTGGTCCGCAATGACTCGGCCCATGATGTCGGACGGACCACCAGGCGGATAGCCAATCACCAACCGTATGGGCCTAGATGGATACTCTTGAGCTGCGAGGGGCAGCATGCTGAACACCAACGCGCTAGCCGCGACGAATTTACTCCACTTAACCACAATGAGTCTCCTATTATTGGAGTTGTCATTCTGGATGCAGCTCTTACGCACCTCCTAGAGGCTTTGCGTCATAGCAGCTATGAACTTTCGTCCGCCCCCCCGGCGGGACCCTTCTAAACGCGCTGGTAAGCAAATCCCGCAACCACCGTTTGACAATAAAAAAGCCTTTCCTAAATGAAGGAAAGGCCTACTTTATAGCCATGAAACTTCTTGCAGGTTGAACCGATGTTCTCAAGCGGCAGCCTCCGAGAACTTGCTCTCTTCCGCTATTGGGCTGGAGCAGATTTCAAGCAATCCCTATTCCGAAAATCACGAAGTGCGCGACGTGCGTAGTAAGAAAACGCAGCGTTGTTTCGCGTCGGCCGAAGCACCCAGTCATGCGCCTCACGGCCTAGTTTTTGATCGATGGGTTGAATTTCGCCCGCCGCCATCGCGAGGAGCTGCTGCTTGGCCGCGCGTTCGAACGCGATACCCAACACGCAAGCTTCTTCCACCGCGGACGCCGCAATCAGCAGTCCATGGTGTGCAAGCATCAAGGCCCGCTTGTTACCGAGCGCGGCTGAGATAAGTTCACCTTCCTCGTTGCCCACGGGCACGCCGGGCCACTCAGGAACGAACGCTACATCGTCGTACAGAACGCAGTTGTCCATGTGCGAGATCTCGAGCGGAACCTCCAGCATGCTCAGTGCCGATGTGTGATGGGCGTGCGTGTGGATGATGCAGTTGACGTCAGGACGAGCGCAGTAAACCCAGGAATGGAAGCGATTTGCAGGGTTGGCCATGCCCTGCCCTTCAAGTACGTTGAGGTCCTCATCGACCACCAGCAGGTTTTCCTCGCTGATCTCGTCGAAGCCCAGGCCGAGTCGTTGGGTATAGAACGTTCCAGGCATTGGCGCGCGCGCTGTGATCTGTCCCGATAAGCCGGAATCATGTCCGCTGTCGAAAAGGATTCGGCACGTCAACGCAACCTTCTGGCGCAAGCTGAAGCTGCTGTCGGCGAGGTGCTGGTCCATCTGACCATAGGCCCTCTCAACCAAAGAGTTCTTGTCGAGGTTGAAGGTGTCCTGGTTACTCATGACTGGGGGTGCTGGTTGGTTCTCGGGCATGTTGCTTTCACGCTTGTCGTTGTGCTGCAGCACGCCTTGCTAACTATGGGTGCGACAAACAGCGGGACGTGGTCGACATCTTCCTTCAGTCCATGGCAAGCGGCGGTATCCCCCGGGTCTGCCGTGCCCAGTAGTCGAAAGTCGTGTTGACGATAGATGGCTGGAGCAAGTAGTCGTGAGCCTCCGCCGCCAATGCGTCATCGACGGGCGTCATCGGGCCAAAGGCCTGAGCTCTAACTTGCAGGCGTGCGGCACGTTCCAGGTAGACGGACAGGTAAGTGGCCTCCTCGCAGGTTGCCCCTGCGGTGAGGTACCCATGGTGGGCCAAAATGATGGCGCGCTTCTTTCCCAATGCCGCGGAGATGAGAACACCCTCATGGTCAGCGATTGGAACACCGGGCCACTCGCCGAGAAACGCACAGTCGTTGTGCAGCGGGGTCATGTCCATCTGCGCAATCACAAGTGGCTGCCGCGCAGCGGCCAAGGTTGTTGCCCACGGCGAGTGCGTGTGAATCATTGAGTTCACATCGGGTCGTGCGTCATACACCCACAGATGGAAGCGCGTCGCGGGGTTCGCCATGCCCTCCCCGGTCAACGTGTTGAGGTCACGGTCGACCTCAATGAAGTCGTCGGGGGTCGCTTCGTCAAAGCCGAGACCAAAACGCAGCGTCCAGTACGCGCCCGGACGCTCAGAGCGGACGCTGATCTGACCAGCCAGTCCGGCCTCTTGGCCGGTCATCGCAAGGATGCGGCACGCACAAGCCATCGTTTCCTTCATGGTGCGCTTGTCGTTGGCCAAGTGCTGCTGCATGTCGCGAGTCGCGCGGTCGTTGAAGTAGGACTTCTCGCGCAGGGGGGCATCCATGGTGTTCTCCGCCTCAAGTTGAGTTCGTAAGGCCTTCGCCGTCAACCCTGCTACGGTGCATGTTGCACCAATCAGGGGCATGCGTTCAGTATTGCCGCCATGACACTTTGTGTCAAGAGAGAACGCCAACGTCCCTGCATTCGACTGCTGGAGACCATCTTGGCGAGGCCGCTTGGGGAAGGTGCAGGGCTTTTGGACCATTCAGATTTACCCAAACTGGACCAGGACTTCGAACCGGTAGCGCCTGAAAATTCCTCCATCTACAGACTCCTCGTAGCGGAAATACCGCGGACTTGCGATGAACGACTCCACTACCAATGCCGTTGAGCCGCGGCTGAAGACTTGGCTGTGCTCTGTCTGCGGCTTCGTGTACTCCGAAGAGGCGGGACTGCCAGATGAAGGTATCGCAGCCGGAACCCCTTGGGAGAATGTGCCAGAAACCTGGCTATGTCCTGAATGCGGCGTTGGGAAATCGGACTTCCAGATGGTCGAAATCTGAACCAGCCCATCAACCGCCCCCTTCAATCTACGAGCACGACCGCCATGTACGTCCCACCCCACTTTGAAGAAAACCGCGTAGAGGTATTGCACGACCTCATCGAACGCAACCCGCTGGCTGTCCTGTGCACGCACGGCAAGAGCGGTCTTGACGCGAACCATCTGCCGTTCGAGCTGAACGCGACACAAGGACCGCAAGGCGTACTGCACTCGCACGTGGCACGCAGCAATCCCGTTTGGCAGGACATCGCCAGCGGCGACGAAGTCTTGGTGGTGTTCCGTCAGGCAGAGTCCTACATCTCGCCCCAGTGGTATCCAAGCAAGCACGAGTTCCACAAGCAAGTGCCGAGCTGGAATTACATCGTTGCTCACGTGACCGGCAAAGCCACTATTCGGGACGACGAGCGCTACGTCCGCGGAATGGTCGCTCGTTTGACGAGGACCCACGAAGCGTCGCAGCCGGTGCCGTGGAAGATGACCGACGGCCCCAAGGACTACATCGACATGATGCTCAAGAACATCGTTGGCATCGAGATCGAGATCACCAAGCTCGTCGGAAAGTTCAAGCTATCTCAGAACAAGGAAGTGCGCGACATCGAAGGTGCAGGCAATGCCCTCAAGGCCAAGGGCGAGCACCAACTGGGCGACGCCATGCTTGCGGTGGCCGCTGCGAAGAGCCAATAAGGGACGGGACGGAACATGAGCTCGGCGGACGCACCAGCAGTGGAACACCCCATCGTCGTTATCGGCGCTGGCCACCCAGAAGGCCACGCGCGCGTTGCCGGGCCAGCGGATCTTGGGCCGCCCCTGGTAGGGCCAGTAGCCGTAGTGGCCGGTGTCGGCCTTCAGCGCGGCGCCCGTCATGCCTGTGCCGCCTGCTGATCCAGCCAGCCGAGCGCGTCGCCCACATCGACGATGTCGGCGTACTTGAGCATGAGGTCGGTGAGATTGGCGAAGTGGTAGGACTCGTGCTTGTCGGCCACGCACTGCTCGGGAACGATGGTGCGGTAGCCGCGCGACAGGGAGTCGACTGCCGCCGCGCGCACGCAGCCCGAGGTGGAGCCGCCGGTGATGAACACCGTGTCGACCTGGTGCCACACCAGGAGCGAGGGGAGCGGCGTCTCGAAGAACGGCGAGGGCATGCGCTTGCAGTAGACGAGGTCGCGGCCATGCGCGATGTCGCATCGTTCGTCGAACGCGGTGCGGCGCGAGCCGTGCTTGATGTTCTGCAGCGAATCGGGCGTGTCGGTGCGGGTGCCCCAGACGCCTGCGTCTTCGCCGGAGTCGGCGTAGGCCACATGGGTCCAGACCACGGGCCAGCCCAGTGCGCGAAAGCGTGTGGCCAGCGCGTTGACGTGTTCGATCTGGCGCGGGTCGGTCTCGTACGCCGTCTTGAACTCGTCGACCCGGGTGTAGGCGCACTGGAAGTCGATGTTCACCAGCGCTGCCTTGCGGCCGTAGCCGAAACGGGCGCGTTGCGGATTGGCTTTGATGTTGGCCCAGATCTCCCGGGCCGTCTTGTTGGATGTTTCCATGCGTCGCGCCTAGGGCGGGGCCGCCGGGGTGCGGGCCGTCTCCTTGAAGCCACGATACGGGCGTCACCGTGGGCCACCAATCGCAGTGCGCGGCCTGATCATGCTGCGGACAACGCGCTGCGCCGGCGCCTATCCACCTGATGGATTGGGCTGTGCGCAGATGTGGTGGCGGCGCTGTGCCGCGGTGACGATGCGCGTCCTTGTCATTCGCCTCGTGCATCCACACACCATGATCACCCACTACACCGAGGTGCTCGTCGCCGGCCTGGGTCCGGTCGGCGCCACCGCTGCGCTGTCACTGGCCCGCCGCGGCATCGCGGTCACGGCTATCGAGCCGCTGGCCGGCGGCGCCACCGACCTACGCGCCTCGACCTACCACGCACCGACGCTGGAAATCCTGGACGACCTGGGCGCTGCTGACATACTGTTCAGCCAGGGCCTGAAGGCGCCGGTCTACCAGTACCGCGACCGCCAGAACGGCGAGGTGTTCTCGTTCGACATGGGCGAGATCGCCGACCGCACGCGCTTTCCGTACCGCATCCAGTGCGAGCAGCACCGCGTGACGGCCGGCATAGTCGAGCAGTTCCAGGGCGAGGCCAGCGCCACGGTGCTGACCGGCCACCGCGTGCTCTATGTGGAGCAGGACGACGAGGGTGTGACTGCCTTCGTGGAGAACGCCAACACGGTGGAGCGCTGGCGCGCGCGCCACCTGCTGGCCATCGATGGCGCCAGCAGCGTGGTGCGCAAGGTGCTGGGACTGCAGTTTCCGGGCTTCACCTACGACGACCGCTTTCTGTGCCTGTCGACCGAGCACCCGATCGAAGAGGCGTTCGAGAACCTGAGCTACGTCAACTACATCTCCGACCCGAAGGAGTGGATTGTGGCACTGCGCGTGCCGGGCCTGTGGCGCATCCTCGTGCCGGCGCCGGCCGACCTGGACGACGCACACCTGCTGTCGGACGCGTACAAGAACGGCGTGTTCAGCCGCATCCTGGGCCGCGCGGCCGACCCGGCGACGCGCCACCGCACCATCTACCGCGTGCACCAGCGCGTGTGCGAGCGCTTCGCCGTCGGCCGCATCCTGCTGGCCGGCGACGCCGTGCACCTGAACAGCCCGATGGGTGGCTTCGGCATGAACAGCGGCGTGCACGACGCCATCAACGCCTGCGACAAGCTGGTGAAGATCCTGCGCGAGGGCGCCGATGCTACGGCGTTGACGGCGCTGTACGAGAAGCAGCGGCAGACCATCACCCGCGACTTCGTGCAGGCACAGACCATCGAAGCCCCGCGGCTGATGCGCGACGGCTGGGCCAACGCGCGGGCTGCGCGCAGCGATGCGCTGGGCAAGCTCATGAACGACCGCGCAGCGCGGCGGGCGTACCTGCTCAAACAATCGATGTTCACGAGCCTGGAAGAGGCCGCGGCCATTCAGTAGTCGGCCACATCGGCGCGGGACATCTACCGTTGGTAACGGACATCGTTGCAGTCTACCGGCCCTGCCGCGCGCAGCTGCACGCCGTCCAAAATCAACAGCAGATCTTGCTGCGGCCTGGCCCGTCCAATGACTGCGGGAAGGAGCGGTACGGTCATGCCAGATAGCGGTGGCGAGATCGTTGACGGCGTAGCTTCATGACATCAAAGAAGGCGGCCTGTAGAGGGCGTGGCATTGCACTGGCGAGCGACGGTCAAAACCCTAGGCGCCAACGATCATCTCGACTCAATAGTAGAGCCTCAAGTTTCTAGAATGACAGTGCGCGACGTTGCGCATCTCTCATTTTGAAGAACCACTCCGACATGGCAACTGCAAAAACGACCACCGCTGCAAAGAAGCAAGCAACCGCAGCCAAGAAGCCTGCACCTGCAACGAAAGCAGCGCCCGCGAAGAAGATCGCAGCTGCACCGACTGCACTCAAGCCGATCAAGACGGCGTTCAACAAGTCCACGCTTCAAGCCCACCTGGCTGAAACGGCCGGCGTCGAACCCAAGGCCGTCAAGGCAGTGCTGGCAGCCCTGGAAGCCACCATGGTCGCCTCTTTGAACAAGAAGGGACTGGGCGAGTTCACGCTGCCCGGCTTGCTGAAGGTCACCTCGGTTGTCATCCCCGCCAAGAAGAAGCGGCGCGGCATCGACCCCTTCACCAAAGTTGAGCGCGAGTTCGCTGCCAAACCAGCCACGGTGCGTGTGAAGGTCCGATCGCTCAAGAAGCTCAAGGACGCTGCGCTGTAAGGCACTGCGCGATCGCGATGACCGAGCGGTCGGCCGGCATCGCAAGGAGGCGCGCCAGCACTTGACGGTCTGACCGTGCCTCGAACGTGCAAACGAGCGGCTTTCTCCCTAGACTGTCGCAATGACCTCCGTCGCACAGCACTGGCTACCCATGGCACTTCTCCTGATGCCGCTGTTGATGATTTCTGCATTGGTCGGCAACGCGTGGCATATCTTGCGTTCCATCGATGTCGATCCAGCGGATATGGAGATGGAGTAGCCGCTCAGCCTTCCACGTCGCTCTCGTCTGCCGGCTCTATGCCCTCCGGCGGCAGCACGTCGTGCAGCCAATTCAGCCGCTCCGATGGTGCGACATTCACCGCCGCACTAGAGCAACCGCGATCGATCCAATCCATCGCAAAGAGTTCGTACACTGGCACCCAGTCCTCACCGGTGCGCAACAGCATCTGCGGATCCGGCAGGTACATGCCCCGTCGGGTGCGCCACCACAGCTTGCGCGCCGGCCGGTAGTCGCTATCGCGCTCGGCACGCGCGAGTACCTGGGTCACATAGCCGGGCTTGGCACGCTGCTCACTCCACAGCCAAGGCGGCAGACGGCCCAACACTGCGTGCAGTTGATCCGCAAAGAACCCCGCATCAAAGCGCCACGGCTCGGCGTTGCGGTGCACGCAACGCGACCACTGCGTCTTGAGCCCGGCTAGCATCAGCGTCAACACCCAGTACTCGCCCTGGTTCCTTTCCAGCCGCACCAGGCGGCCGTCTGTTTGCACATCGAGCACGGCCGGTGCCAGCAGATCCGACAGGGCAGGCAGGCTGCTCGCACAGTCCGGCTCTTGCATCGCGCGACCGACCGCGTGCAACCAGGCTGTGTGCCCGAACTCGTCGCGCAGGTTGGCATCTGCGCCCTTGTCCAGCAGCGCCTGCACCAGCGCAGCGTTGCCGGCACGCGCAGCCAGCATCAGCGGCGTCGCACCTGCAGGCGTCGCGTGGTCCACGCCGAACTGGTCGGCCTGGCGCAAAAGATCCTTCACGTTCTCTACGCCCCAGGGCTGAAGGTAGCGATTGCGCACCGCGGCAACCGCGCGGCGCACCTGGCCTTCCTGCTGCTCCCACAAGGCAAATCGACTGCGGTGTGCGCCCTCGAAGCCTGCACCGTAGAAGATGTCATCGTCCACCAGTGTCTTCGCTGGCCCGAAACGGCTTTTGGCGAGCGCCTCCACCCAGGCCTGTTGGCCATGCCACAGCGCATAGTCCAGCAGGGCCTGACGCGGCTTGTTGCTGGGATTGGCCGGATCGAGCGCACTCGGGGCAAGCTCTTCTGCCCACGCCCGGCCCCAAGGCGTCCATGGCACGGGCCTGTGCTGTAGGAAGGCATCGCGGATGGCCTGGGCCTGCTCTGCCTTACCCTGCAACTCCAGCCGGCGCGCCTCCTGCGCCCACTCTTCCTGTGAGGAGGCCTTGGCCTGCGCGACCTGGGCGTCGCCGACTTGCAAGTCCAACAGGCCGAGCAACGGGTGCGCCGTGTCCTGTTCGACCACGGTCAGCGTCTGCACTGCCCGTGTCATGGCCACGTACAGCGCGTTGACGTAGAACTTGAAGAGCTCCAGCGACTTGTCCGTGCGGTCCCGGGCTCGGCGGTAGTCCAGTTCCTCGCCCTGCAGGTCCGCGGCCGTGACGCCTTCGCAGACCTCCGCATACGCCTGGCGTTGGCAGGAGACCAGGTTGAACAGCACGACGTGCGGGTACTCCAGGCCTTTGGCTTCGTGCACGGAGAACAGGAGCGGTGTGCGCAGTGCGGCGCGGGCGGCCGGCTTGTCCTCGTCGCGCAGCACGATCACGGCGTGCTGCACCGACTTGCGAGTGGCGGTGTCCAGGGCCGTCAGCTCTCGCTCGCGCGCAGGGAGCAGCTGCACGTGGCCAACCTCGCCGCTGGTGCTGCGCACCAGGAAGCTGCTCTCGCGGTCGACCGAGCCGAAGCGCGCCTGCTTGAGCTGCAGCAGCCGGTTGGCCAGGCCTGTCACGGCGGCGGTGTTGCGGTAGTTGGCCTGCAAGACCTGGATCGGCTGGCGCTGTGCCGCCTCGCCGGCCAGGCCCCGCCAGAACAGCGTCTTGACCTGGGACCAGCTGAAGAAGTTCGGGTGCACGATCTGGTGGCTGGCACCGCACAGCAGGAACTGGCCGCTCTTGCGCAACAGGGCCAACACCAGGGCCAACTGCACCGGCGTCAGATCCTGAACCTCGTCGACGACGACGAAGTCGTAGCCCTGCTCGGCGGTGCCACTCCGCTCGGCGATTCCGGTGCGCCAGGCATGGGCAACGAGGTTGGTGTCGTACAGGCCAGCCTCGTCCAACCACTGCTGATACCGCAGGAACAGGGCATGGGCCGCTTCGCGCCGGGCCGGCTCCAGCAGGCTCTGCCGCTCGCCCAAAGCCAGGTAGTCATGCAGCGACAGCGGCCCGCCGGGCTGAGCACCCAACACCCCACGGAATTCTTCGAACAGGGCATGTGCGTCGATCTCGCCCACGGCACGCAGCGCCGGACGATGGCGATCGCACCAAGCCGCGAAGGCGGGCAGCATCACCTCACGGCCGGCCGGCACGCGCAGCGTCTCCAGCAGCTCGCGGTAGTTCAGAAAGGCGACCTCTTGGCGCGGGTTCTCGTATCCGTGTGCGGCGTACAGCGCGCGGGCGCTCTGGGCAAGGTAGGCGGACTGCGTGACGTACAGAACCTTGCCCTCGGCTTCGCGCAGTCGTGACAGCACCACGGCCGTCTTGCCCGAGCCGGCCGCACCGATCAGCACCAGCGGAGCGCCGTGCCGGCTGGCGGCATCCTGCGCGTCGTCGAACACGATGGGCTTGTCCAGCAGTTCGAACTGCGTGCGCTGCGCGGCGGCTGCGCGCAGCGCCAACGCGTCGGCGGCGAGGGCCTGCGCACCCGTATCCGGGTCACGTTCGATCTTCGCCTCATCGACCGCAGCGCCCCGCAGGAAGCGCGAGCGCTCGTAGGCATGGTTCTCGATCAACTCCAGTGCCAGGCACACGATTTCTGC
>DATLHT010000152.1:0-4439 GCA_035539795.1 Burkholderiaceae bacterium | reverse complement strand
ACCAGGCGCCGCTGGAGGTGCGCGTGGAAGCCGGCAGCGATGCCTACCGCCGCGTGCATGTCGGCGCCGCTGGGGCGAGCGACACGGCGCACGGTCCGGTCGACTACGCGCTCTCGGTCTCGACCTTCGACCAGGATGGTTTCCGCCGCCATGCGCGGCAGTCCACGCAGCGCGCCATCGGTCAGTTCGGCTGGCAGCTCACGCCGGACCTCGACACGCGCTTCTATCTCGGCGCGGTACACAGCCGCTCGGAATTGCCCGGTAACCTGACGCTGGCGCAGGTCATGGACGATCCGCGCCAGGCCAATGCGCAGAATGTGGCGCAGAACCAGAAGCGCGACCTTGACCTGTTCCGCCTTGCCAACCGCACCAGTTTCCGCATCGACGATGTGCAGCGTGTGGATGTCGGTGGCTACTGGGTGCACAAGGAACTGTTCCATCCGATCTTCCAGGTGCTCGACCAGAACAGCGACGACCTCGGCCTGTCGCTGCGCTACCAGCTGACCGCGCCGCTGTTCGGCCGGCCCAACCGGCTGGCGGCCGGCGTGCAGTTCAGCCGTGGCGTGCTCGACGAGGACCGCTGGGTCAACGTCAGCGGCCGGCGGGGCGCGCGCACCAACCAGAGCCGGCAGACCGCGCTGACGGCCAGTGCGTATCTCGACAACCAGTGGTCGGTGACCGACGCCGTGGCGCTGACCGGCGGCGTGCAGTTCACGCGCGCCACGCGCCGCCTCGACGATCGCTTCATCGCCCCGGGCGAGGCCTCCGACAGCTTCGACATGCGCTACACCGCGTGGAGCCCGCGCATCGGTGTGCTGGTCGATATCGCACCACGCGTGCAGGTATACGGCAACCTGTCGCGTAGTGTCGAACCGCCATCGTTCAGCGAACTGGCCGGCGGCCTCAACCCGATCCGCAATGCCGCGCAGCGCGCCTGGACGGCCGAGATCGGTACGCGCGGCGAACTGCCGCTCGACGATGCCAAACTCGGCTGGGATGTCTCGGCCTATCACGCCGAACTGCGCGGCGAGCTGCTCGCCACCGTGGTGAATGGCATCACGCAGACGCGCAATGCCGGCCGCACCCTGCACCAAGGCGTGGAAGCCGGACTGTGGGGCGAGACCGGACCGTGGCGCACGCGCGTCGCGGCGCTCGTCAACCGCTTCCGCTTCGACGGCGACCGCGTGTACGGCAACAATGCGCTGCCGGGCGTGCCGCGCGCGCTGCTGCGCGCCGAGCTGACCTATCGCTTCCGCGAGGGACTGCTGCAGGGCGTGTATGCCGGCCTGACGGGCGAATGGCAACCGGGCAGCTATGCCGTGGACATGGCCAACACCTTCTCCGCACCCTCCTACGCCATCTGGGGCGTGAAGCTCGGCCAGCAGGTGAACCGCCAGTGGTCGTGGTTTGTCGAAGGACGGAATCTCTCGGACCGCCGCTATGTGGCGGCCACCGGCATCGTGCCGAGCATGGCCGGCCGCGACGGCGCGCAGTTCCTGCCCGGCGACGGACGCTCGGTGTATGCCGGGGTGCAGTACCGCTACTGAAAAATGGCAGACGGATCACGGCCATCGGCGGGCTGGCTCGTCCGCCGATTTCATGATTTTTTGGGCGAAAATTTGTCGTTCAGTTTGCCCAGAAATGAGCGGGCCTTGCTTTTCGGTACGGCGGACGGCTCAGGTGCCTGAGCCAAAGCTAACGCGGTCGCGTCGGCAAGCTTCATGAAAGCCTCGTCGACGTGGGCGGCCGGCAAATGCTTCTCGAATATTTCAGGAGACTGTCTTGCACGATGAAGCGCGGCATCAAGTATGCCCTGCAATATCAACAACCCTTTCCGCTCCAGGTTAGGGAAAAGCATGTCTCCCTTGCGATAGCGGATATGTGCTTGTTCGTAGATCTGATCGGTCGGCACGCCAAATGTCTTGGTTTTGATTGCCGCTTCTTCTTGATAGATCAATGCAGCCACCCTCACGAATCCTGCCAGCGCATCCTGAACTTTGCTATCCGACGAGGTCGCCAGCGCAGCAATATGCTGGTCATGGTTTTCCGACGCGACAATCGCGGCGATTGTTTCCACCAGATGCGCAACAAGTTTCCAGCTTGAATCGCGGGCGTCGACGCCCTTTTCCACGCCGAATGATTCGACCATCTTATGCGCTACGCTGTCGATTTGGGCAATCTGCAGCAGCTGCATCTGGGCCGATGGCTTTGGCGCATCCTGCACGCGCTGCATCACGGCTTGCAAGCGCTGCTCGGCCAGTTGAAAACCCTTGGCGATGGTCGCGTAAGAGAACCCTGAAGGACTCGTAAAATTCTTCACCTTCAGAGCGGTGCGGTACATGTCCAGCGTTCTTTTTTCCGTCACGGAGAAACGCACACGCGACGCAGCATCAAGCCGATTAAAAATCATGCCCATCACTTCACGAGTCAGCCCATGCAAATGATTGGTCGGAACCGATGGTGCCGCCTGGCGCGCCTGGTCGCGGCCGCGTGCCTTGACCGCCATATCAGCACTGGCGGGCGCGCCCTTGCTCACATCGAGGGGCGCTGCGCCATAGGTGGCGAATCTTGTACGACCCGATCCCGAAACGGTCTTGCTGCCTTCCATGCCACACTCCATCAAATTGGACTTGGTCGCCCAAAAATGCCATGCACACATCAGTGTCGGATTTGATGGGGCTACCTTTGCCGCGTCCACGGACCCAGCCGGTACCCCTCATCCAGACGGATTCTACGGAGGCATCTTCAAGACATGAAACAAACTAATGTAAATTGCCTGGCAACCAGCGCGCCGTAGTGAGGTCATGCGCCCACACGGCACATACCGTGCCGGCGCGAGCCAAAAACGCTCGTTTACACTTGCATGTAATCACTTTTATTGACTGACAGGACCCACCATGCCGTACACATTCCACATTGCCGCCCGCCGGACCTTGCACCTTGTCACGCTGGCGACCGCCGCCATGCTTTCCGGCCACGCGCTGGCGCAGGTGGACATCTCCGGCGCCTGGGTGCGCGGCACTGTGCCGGCCCAGACTGCCTCGGGCGCTTTCATGACGCTGCACGCACATGAAGCCACCGCCCTGGTGGGCGTGTCCTCGCCGGTCGCCAAGACCGTGGAAGTGCACGAGATGAAAATGGACGGCAATGTGATGCGCATGCGCGCTGTGCCGGCACTCGACCTGCCCGCCATGCAGAACGTCGAACTCAAGCCGGGCGGCTATCACATCATGCTGGTGGGTCTGAAGCAGCCGCTCAAGGCTGGCGACAAGGTGCCGCTGACGCTGACCTTCCGCATCGGCCAGAAAACCGTCGAAAAGCGCGTAGACGCCGAGGTGCGCGCGCTGAATGCGACCGCCGGCCAGGCTGCCGACAGCAAGCCCGCAGGACATCACCACCACTGAGGCTTGCTGGCGTGCTCAATCCGGGCGGGCACCGTTCCCGGTTCCTGAGGTAGGATCCCCGGGCGCGCCGGGCAAACAACCTGCCTCGCCCAGCGCTGCCCGCAGGCAGTCCGGGCACAGGCAACTGGCCGCCCCGGTGCGCCACGCCGCCGGCAGTACCGGCATCGACTGACACCAGCAGGGCGTTTCCGCAGCCGTGCCAGCCTCCATGGCGCAGGCGCGCGCCGCACCGCAGCGGCTGCACGGTGTGACACTCGCCAGGGGAGACACTGCGGAAGTACGGGGCACATTCGCCGGCATCAGCCATTCCTGTTGCGGACACGGCACGTTTCCATGCCTTCCGGGCCATTGTCACGGCCCATCGCCTGCTTTCTTGATAAAATCGGCGCCTTGTTGCGGTCCACCAGGTTCCGGACCGTATACCGCTTGCCTGACAGCATGATAGCGTGCTGCCGCTCCGTTTTCCTCCACCGGATACCACTGCCATGACCGACGCCGCCTCCACCAACCCACTCTCGCTGGACACGATTCCGTCCTCGCTGAAAGCCGAGATCCTGGCGGAGGCGCTGCCGTACATCCGCAAGTTCCATGGCAAGACCATCGTCATCAAGTACGGCGGCAACGCCATGACCGAGGAACGCCTCAAGCAGGGCTTCGCACGCGACGTGATCCTGCTCAAGCTGGTCGGCATGAATCCGGTGGTGGTGCACGGCGGCGGCCCGCAGATCGACGAGGCGCTGAAGAAGATCGGCAAGTCCGGCACCTTCGTGCAGGGCATGCGCATCACCGATGAAGAAACCATGGAAGTGGTGGAGTGGGTGCTCGGCGGCGAAGTCCAGCAGGACATCGTCATGCTGATCAACCAGTACGGCGGCCAGGCCGTGGGCCTGACTGGCAAGGACGGCGGCATGATCCGCGCGCGCCGCATGCAGATGCCGGATCGTGAAAACCCCGGCCAGTTCCTCGACATCGGCTTCGTGGGCGAGATCGAGGCGATCAACCCGGCGGTCCATGGAGTGGTCCGGTGGGTGACCT
>DATLHT010000151.1:0-3527 GCA_035539795.1 Burkholderiaceae bacterium | reverse complement strand
TTCCACGTCTTCGTCACTCCAGTCGGCTTGCTCCAGCGCCTCCAGTTGCGCGATCAACAACGGTCGTGAAGCGGCGAAACGGGCGCGTCGGCGCAACACGTCGATGGCTTTGAAACGCCCGGTGGACACCAGCCAGGTACGCGGGTTGTCCGGCACGCCGTCTTGCTGCCAACGCTCGACAGCGACGAAAAATGCTTCATGCAAGGCTTCTTCGGCGAGGTCGAAATCGCCGAGCAGACGGATCAAGGTCGCGAGGATTCGCCGCGAATCCTCGCGATAGACCTGCTCGACCCGCGCCTTGACCTCTGCGTGCACCATCACTCAGGGATTCAACTGGCGCACGGGGCGCACTTCAACACTGCCGACCCGCGCCGCCGGAATGTTCCCGGCGACCTGAATGGCTTCGTTGAGGTCCTTGGCGTCGATGAGGTAGAACCCGGCCAACTGCTCCTTGGTTTCGGCAAACGGGCCGTCGGTGATCGACATTTTGCCGTTGCGCATGCGCACGGTGGTGGCAGTCTGCACCGACTCCAGCGCCTCGGCGGCGACCATGCGGCCACTGCCCTGGATCGACTCGGCATAAGCCATGCACTCGGAATCGTGCGGGCTCTCCGGCAGCGAATGCAGCAGGTGCTCATCGCTGTAGACCAGGCATAAGTACTTCATCACGCTCTCCTTATCGAACGGATCAACTATGGCCGCGAATCGGCACTTTGGCGCTGCTTTCGCTAAAAAATCTCAGGGCTTGAGGTCGAACAGCGGCGCGCCGGTCTGCATGTCGAACGGTGCCGACCAGTGTTCGTGGACGATCTGCCACAACCCCGCGTCCTGGCGATAGCACTGCGAGACACGCATCCAGCAGGCCTGGGTTTCGCCCTTGTCGTTAGTGCCGCCGCAATGGGCCAGCCAATGCGCGAAAGCGATTTCCTGGGACGGTTCGATGGTGATTTCGTTGAATTCGAAAATGTGCGGGCCGGGGCACATCTGCATGCATTCCTGCCAATGGGCGCGATAGGCGGGCTTGCCCTTGAATTGCAAAGCCTTGACCGCGTCGAAAGAGACGATGTCATCGGCATACAGCGCCATGACTTTCTCGATGTCCTTGGCCATGACGGCCTGGCGGTAGTTCTCGATCAGGTTCTGGATCTGGGTGTGCGAGCTCATGGTGGTTCTCCGTGGTTTTTATTGGAAGACACCCTTAGTCGTCTGACGATCCGGCGAATCGACAGGAGAAATAAAAATAATCCAAACGACGAGAATCGCTAGAATCGGAGGCTCTATTCATGATGGAAAAAGGACACTCCCGTGACAGCCCGACTCGTGCCTTACGAAAGCCTGAATGCGTTGCAACGCCAGCAGCTCGAGGCCATTGAAGTACATCCCGAACAAGTAAAGTTCTCCGGTGACATCCACGGTGCACTGCACACTCTGTTGTCCAAACCAGGCCCGGGCGTCAAAGGATTTGCCTTGCTGGCCGAAGACATTCCCGTGGCCTTCCTGCTGCTTAAACGCCCACCCGTATTACCGGCTTGGGCCGATGAACACAGCGCGACACTGCATGCGCTGCAAGTCGATCAACGGTCTCAGGGCAAAGGGTATGGCAAGGCTTGCCTGCAAGCGCTGCCTGAGGCTGCGCGCCTGGCCTGGCCGGAGATTCGCGGGCTGGAGTTGTCGGTGGATGCGGACAATGAATCGGCGATTGGTCTGTATGCCAAGTACGGTTTTGTCGACAGTGGCGAGGCGTACAGGGGGCGGATTGGGTATGAGCGGCGGATGGGGTTGAGGTTCTGAATTCACCACCCGCCAAATGTGGGAGCGAGCCTGCTCGCGATAGCGGTGTATCAGTTTGCAGTGATGCTGGCTGAAACGACGCCATCGCGAGCAGGCTCGCTCCCACAGGGGATGTGCGTGGAATCAGAGATTGAGCACCATCTCATGCCACGCCATACCGCCATGGTCGGACGCCGATGGCTTGACGTAGGCGAAGCCCAACCCGGCGTACAACGGCACATGCCGTTCTTTGCACATCAGATTGATGCTCGCCTTGTCCAGGCTGCGCATGCGCTCGATGAACTCGCCCATCAGACGCTTCGCCAAACCCTGCCCCTGATAGTCCGGATGCACCACCACCGACATGATCACCACGTGCGGCCCGTCCGGGTCGTGGCCGATCAATTCCTTGAACGCTTCGTCCGACATTTCCACCTGAAACGCCGCGCCGGAGTTGATAAAACCGGCGACCACGCCGTCCACTTCGGCAACGATGAAACCCTCGGGCCACGTGGCGATACGGGTAGCGATTTTCTCGCGAGTCGCGGCTTCATCACCTTCGTAGGCAACGGTTTCGATGGCGTAGCAGCGGTCCAGGTCAGCAGACGTGACATTGCGGATGACGGTGTTCATGGCGACTCGGAATCAGCGGGGGAAGGCTGGGGATGATAATTCAGCCTTGGCGCAACATCGAGAGACGAATCGGCTGATCCGCCTCTCGATGTCGGTATCACGCCTTGATCGGCAGCCAGATTTCCAGCTTGCCGGTGTTGAGCTTCGGGTTGAAGTCTTCGCTGTAGCGTTCGAATTCAGGTTCCGCCAACAGCTCGCGCCCGGACTGCGGCAGCCACGTGCCATGGATGTACTGGAAGGTTTGCGGCAGCGATTCCAGCGGCCCTTTGTGTTCAAACACCACGTATTGCTGGGGCTGAACTTCTACCCAGCGGTACGTATCCGGCAAATCGTCGAGCTTGCTGATCTCGACCCCGGCGATGTAATCGAAGCCGCCCTTGCCGTCGAAATTGCAGCAGACGCCGTAGGTCACTTCACCTTTTTGCCCTGGCACTTTGCCGATGTGGGGAATGAATTTTTCCCAGAGTTCGGGAATGCCTTTTACGGTTTGCTGGGTAAATTTTCCGCCAAGCCCTGCAATCAGCAGGAAGTGTCCGTGCTCGATGCGTGGCTCGGACACTTCGACGCGTGTTTGCTCATCCATGACTCGACTCCTGCGCTTAAAAGTGGGTTCGGCTGGGAGTATAGAGGCCAAACCCGATTCGCCCAGTTACAGGGCGTGCAACTGCTCGACGGCACCTGCGCCGACAAACTCGTTATAGCCCGATAGGATCACGTAGACTGCGAAATAGCAGAAGATCGCCGCCGATGCCATGTAGGAATAGCGCAGCAACTTGTCACCGAGCAATTTGCCGCCGTGGCTCGCCGCGAAGCACAGTCCCGCAGACCACAACAGTCCGGCACAGAGGAAACCACCGAGAAACAGCGCCGAACTGAGCGCGCCGCCGCCACCGGAACGAGCGATCAATGTGCCGCCCACGGCGGCGAACCAGAGAATCGCGCTGGGCGACGACATGGCGAGAAAAATCCCACGGAAGAAATCCTTGCGATGGGAGTTGTGGCCAACCTCGGCGGTCTCGGCCAGCAGTGCCTCGTGGTGGATTGCCGAATAAATCATCTTCGCCGCGAAATACACCAGCAGTGCCGAACCGCCGATCCACAACACCCAGCGCACGGTTTCGTAT
>DATLHT010000150.1:0-5444 GCA_035539795.1 Burkholderiaceae bacterium | reverse complement strand
GGACGATCCCTTCGCGACGCGTCAGTTCATCGATGGCGAGGGCCTCACGCTGCCGGAAGCCGTCTTCGCCTTCCAGTTCGAAAATGGTCGGAATGCGCACACCACAGCGCGCTTCGATCTCGTGGTCGGAGTCGAAGAACGGGCGGCCGAGGCGCTTGGCCACCGACTTCCCGACCGTGGTCTTGCCAGCGCCCATCAGGCCGACGAAAAAGATGTTGTTCGGATTCAAACGGCTCACGCCACATCTGAGCGCGTTGGCACGGCGCCCGGGTTGCAAAAAACAGAATTGCCCGAGCGTAACACGAGCAGTGGCGCAAAGTGAACAGGGCGGGCCGGCGAACCGGTCCCGCCCTGCCAGTGACGCTGACGGACTTACTGGCGCGATGCCTGGCTGGCGATCACGCGCGGCGTCAGGAAGATCAGCAGTTCGGTACGATCGTCGGTACGGCCGGTCCGCTTGAACAGGTTGCCGAGGACCGGGATGTCGCCGAGGAATGGCACCTTTTCGACGTCGGTACGCTCGTTCTGCGTGAAGATACCGCCAATCACCACCGTGCCGCCGTTCTCGACCAGCACCTGGGTCTTCACGTGCTTGGTGTCGATGGCGAAGCCGGAGTCGGTACGGATACCCACGCTGTCCTTGTTGACGTCGACGTCGAGCAGGACATTGCCCTCCGGCGTGATCTGCGGCACGACTTCGAGCTTCAGGTTGGCCTTGCGGAACTGGACCGAGGTTGCGCCGCTCGAGGTGGCGGCCTGGTAGGGTAGCTCGGTCCCCTGCTCGATCAGCGCCTTCACGTTGTCGGCCGTGACCACGCGCGGGCTCGAGATGATCTTGCCGCGCCCATCGGCCTCCAGCGCCGACAATTCCAGGTTGAGGAAGCGATTTGCCGTGCTCGAGAACAGGCTCAGAGCCAGCGCTGCCGGCTGCGCGGTATTGATGACATTGGCCGGCAGGCTGAGGAACGGCACGTTGTTGAGCGTGCCCACGCCCGACGTGTTGTCCGGCGGAATGTAGTTGCTGCCGATGGCTGCCGTATTACCGCCCCCCACGCTGCGCCGGTCGGCAAACCCGAGGCGTACGCCGAGGTTGCGGCTGAAGCGGTCGTCCGCCTCGACGATACGCGCCTCGATCACCACCTGTCGGACCGAGACATCGACCCGCTGCAACAGGTTTTGCACTTCTTCCAGTTTGCTGGCGATATCCGACACGAACAGCTGATTGGTCCGTACGTCCGCCGTCAGCGAACCACGCTTCGACAAGACCCGCGTGGCACCAGGACCATCGCCGCCCACCAGCATCTTGCGCACATCGTCGGCACGCTGATAGTTGAGCTGGAAGACCTGGGTGCGCAGCGGCTCGAGATCGGCGATCTGCGCCTGCGACTCGAGTTCGAGTTTTTCCTTGGTGGCCAGCTCGGCGCGCGGGGCGACCAGTAGCACATTGCCGTTGCGGCGCGAGGCGAGGCCCTTGCTGTCCATGACGATCTGCAGCGCCTGGTCCCACGGCACATCGTTGAGGCGCAGCGTGAGGTTGCCCTGCACGCTGTCGCTGGTGATGATGTTCAGGTTGGTGAAATCGGCGAATACCTGGAGCAGCTGCCGGATATCGATGTTCTGGAAATTCAGCGACAGGCGCTCGCCCTTGTATCCCCGGCCGCTGATCAGCTTGGATGGATCTTCCTTGACAGGGCGAACCTCGACCACGAACTGCGTATCGGTCTGGTAAGAGTTGTATTCCCAGTTCGCACCACGCGGCTCAATAACGAGACGCGTACCGTTGCCGTTCTCGCTGGCCCGCATCGCTTCCACCGGCGTGCCAAAGTCGGTCACGTCATAACGGCGACGCAGGCTTTCGGGCAAGGCTGTTTCGAGGAAGTCGACGACGATGTTGCGACCCTGCTGGGCGACGTTGATCGGCACATCGCGCGATGCCAGATCGACCACCACGCGTCCCGCGCCATCCGTGCCGCGGCGGAAATCGATGTTGCGCACTGACGGCCGGCTCAGATTGGCGCGCTGGGCGGCGCTCGGCACCGGCGCGGTAAACGTCGGCGTGGTCGCCGGCGCGGTGTCGATGGTAACGATGTACTGCTTGCCCTTCAGTTCGGCTTGGTAGCGTGCTGGCCGCGTCAGATCGAGGATCACGCGCGTGCGGTCGGCGATCTGTACCACGTTCGCACTGCGCAGGAGCTTGCCACCGTACTGATAGTTGGCGCGCTGCTGTGGAAACCCGGTCGCAAAGAAATCGATCGCGATCCGCGCCGGCGACTGCGTGCTGAAGTCGACCGGCGGCTGGGCAGGTGCCTCCGCCAGATCGATCGTCAGGACGGTCGATTCACCCACATTGGCCGACGTGACTTTCTGAATGCTATTGCTTTGCGCCAGCGCCGCCGCTCCGCTGCCCAGCACCATGGCCGCCACGGCAAACCGTGCCAGCCAGCGCCGGAGTCCCCCACCCGTGTTCGTCCGCATCACCGGCTCTCCTGCATTTTCAGTGTACTCATGCGCTCTTTCCATTCGCCTGCCCCTTCCTGCACAAGCTCGCGCAAGGTCACCTCGTTTTCTGTAATGCGCACGATGCGGCCGTAATTCTGGCCGATATGCTGCCCCACCCGCACCTGGTGCGCCTTGCCGTCCACCACGACAATGGCATGCGCCTGGCCGCTCTTCCGCATGACCCCTTGCAACTGAAAATTCTCCAGCGGATATTCTTCGAGCGGCTCGCGCGTACGCATGCCGTCCGGCGACTCGGAAAAAGTCCGGTTCAGTTCGCCGATCTTGCGCTGACTGAACGGCTCGACGCTGGCTTGCGCCTTGTATTCGATCGCCTCATACGGCTTGGCTTCCGGCAATGCGGCCGGCCGCGGTGCCGGCGCCGCACGTGTCTGCTGCATCCAGGCACGCAGGTCGTCCTCGCGGCTGCCGCAGGCCGCGAGCAAGCACAGCGTGCACACCGCTGCCAGTGTTCGCGCCGTCATGTCGCGGCTCCTTTCCGCGCCTGCTGGGCTTTGCGTTGTGCTTCCTGCTCCTGCGGGTCGAGGGCGCGGAAGGCCTTGGCCTGCGATTCCATCACCAGGGCACCGTCCTTGCCAATGGCCAGTTGCAGGCTCTGCAGGGTAACGATCCGCGACAGCGCCGCGACATCGGCGGCGAATTGCGCGATCTCGTGATACTGCCCAATGACTTTGACACGCACGGGGATTTCCGCGTAATACGGGCGCAGTACATCAGGCTCCGGCTTGAACAGTTCGAACTGCAGGCCGCGGGCAATCCCGGCCTGGTTCACGTCTGCCAGCAGGGCATCCATCTCCGTTCGGCTCGGTAACTGCCGCTCCAGCCGGGCGACACGCTGCTCCACCTCTTTCTTCTGTTCGCGCAGCAGCGGCAGGTTGGCCACCTGCGCGGTCTTGGTCTGAAAATCCTGGCGCAGCACGGCCTGACGATGCCGTGCCGCATCGCGCTCGGCGAACTTGCCGGACCAGTAGAATTGCCAGCCGAGCACCACCACCAGCAATCCGACCAATGCCATGATGGTGTAGCGCGGCACGTCGGGCCATGTTTCCGGCTCATTCAGATTGAGTCCACGGAATTGGGCAAGCGCATCTTCCAGCGACACATTGAGCGAAAGCGCCATGGTCATGCCCCCTTGCCAGGTGCTGCGGGCACCCCGGATGCGCCCTGCGCGGACGGGTCGGCCTGCCGGTAACTGAAGCGCAGCGAAAACTCGAAGAGCCGCCGCTGCTCCTTCAGATTGTTAGTCATCGTGATGGCTTTGGTTTCCAGCAACTCGGCATTGGCAAGCCAAGGCACCTCGCTGAGGTTACGCAGCACCTGAGACACACGCTCGTTCGATTGCGCGATCCCCACGATGGTGAATTTCTCGTCTTCCTGGCGCAGGGTCTTGAAGAAGACGCCATCTGGCGCCAGCCGCACCAGCTCCTCAAGCAGTTGTACCGGGCGATTACGCTTGACCTGCAGGCTTTCTACCGCGTTCTGCCGCTGCAGCAGTTCATCGATATCCTTGCGCAACGAATTGACCTCGGTGATCTCCCGATCGAGTCGGGTATTTTCCACCGTCAGGATGCCATTGAGATGTGTCTCGGCTGCCGTCTGCCGGTCGATGATGAAACCGCCCACCAGGATGACGACAGCGCCCCCGACTGCGGCCACCCCCAGCCCGGTCATGACGCGCTGGCGCCGGCGCGCCTTGCGCTCGCCGTGATAGGGCAGCAGGTTGATGCTCGGCAGCGATTTGCTCGTCATGCTCCGGCTCCCTGTTGCAAACCACGCAGCGCGAGGCCGGCGGCGACGATGTAGGCCGGCAGGTCACGCTGCAGGTAGCGCGCGTTGACCTTTTCAGCGGTTTCCATGTTGACGAAAGGATTGGCCAACGCAGTCGGCAATTGCATCTGCTGCTCCACTGCGGCCTGCAACCCGACCAGCGAGGCATGGCCACCGCCGAGGATGATTTCGTCGACCCGTCCGACGCTGGAGACGGACATGAAATTGCGGATGGCATTGGCGACTTCGGCAGCCACGTGTTCGAGCGTGGGCCGGAGCAGTTGTTCGCGGTAGGCATCCGGCAGGCTATTCTTGCGCTTCTTGACCTCGGCCTGCAGGAACTCCAGCGTGAAAGTCTGGGATATGGCCTCGGTCAACTGGTCCCCCCAGATGCCGACGGGCTGGCGGTAGAGCTCCTTCCATCCCTGGTAGAAGGCCACCCAGGAACGGCTGCCGCCGAGCGAGAACACCGCTACCACGGGCAGGTCACGTGCCTGGGCCTCGTCGATATCCGTACGTAATGCGAGCATGTGCGCGACGGTGCGTTGCAAGGCGAATTCTTCGACATCCATTATGAGTGGCTTCAGGCCCGCCATTTCGGCGGCCGTGACCCGGGTCTGGACATGATCGCTGGCGGCGGCGGTCACATTCACGCCGATGCCACCCTCGGTCTCGCTCGGACCGATCACGACGAAATCGAAATTGACGTTCTGGGAAGGCGGGAACAGCCGGTTGGCCTCGCTTTCGACCTGCATGACCATTTCATCGTCACTCAGGTTATCGGGCAGGCTGATGGTCTGGTTTTCGGTAAGCGTGGCAGGCAGGCCGAGGACCGTACGGCGCTCGCGGATACCGGCCTTGCCGAGTGCCTGGCGGATCGCTTGGGCGACAGGCTCGATGCTGACGACATTGCCCTCGGCCACGGCGCCGCGTGGGAGCAGTTCGCTGGCGCACTTTTCCAGCCGGAAACTGCCGCCACTACCGGCAGACAGCTCCACGACCTTGACGCTGACGGACCCGATATCCACGCCAACCATGGCGCGCCGCAGCAAGCCGGACCATATTCCCCGTCGCACGAATGACCACCCCTTTGCGTTCTTCTGCGAACTTGTACCAGCGTTTCGCCAGCTTTTTATTGATGTGCCGGTCGATTCTCACAA
>DATLHT010000149.1:0-1879 GCA_035539795.1 Burkholderiaceae bacterium | reverse complement strand
CGATAGGTGCAGTCGCGGGGCCGCCGGCAGTGGCGGCAGCAACATACGGACCCGGATCGGTACAGGCCGCGCCAGGCGTACCGGCCTTGGCTTCCTTGCCCTGCTGCTTCATCGAGGTGGAATAGGCCGCCGCCGCACGATCCTGCGCCCGGCACAGCTGATACGCAGCAACCTTGCCGGACCAGTCCGCCTTGGCCTTGGCTTCGGCGGCCTTGACCTTGGCTTCCTCGCTCGGCGGCGGGAGCTTGGCGAGCGCTGCGCCACTCCAGCCGGCCCCCAGTGCCGCGACGCCGAATGCGGCGATGACCCCGATCATCCTGTTCATCTGTCTCCCCTGTCAGTACATGTGGTGGCGCGCATCGTGCCGATGCGTCGCCGCCCCGCTAGCCCCGTCCGCTCGGCTCCGGTGCGGATGCCGGCGGCGTCACCGCGCCGGAACGCGAACGCTGCACCGGAATCTTGCCATTCTTGATATCGTCGTACCACAGCTCGTGGTGTTCCTTGGCCCATGCCTCATCCACCCAGCCGTCGCGCATGGCCCGGTAGGCGCCTTCCATGCCGATGGTGCCCATGTAGATATGCCCGAAGGCCATGGCCATCATGATGGTGGCGGCGATGGCATGTACGATGTTGGCCACCTGCATGGTGCCGCGGAAATAGCTCATGCCGGGCACGATCATGTCGAGCACCCAGCCGGAGATCGAGACGATGATGCCGAAGAACACCAGACCGCCCCAGAACCACAGCTTTTCGCCGGCATTGAAGCGATGCGACGGCACGTGGCGTCCGCTCGCCAGGCCGCCGAACGAGCGCACCCATTGCCAGTCGACCGCGCGCGGCAGGTTGTCTTTCACGAAGATCACGAAGCCGACAATGATCGACAGCGTGAACAGCGGGCCGACGATATTGTGGATGTTCTTGAGCAGGTAGGTCAGCCAGCCGAACAGCGTGTGGCCCAGCAAAGGCAGCAGGAAATACTTGCCGAACATCATGATGATGCCGGAGACGGCCAGCGCCACGAAGGAGATCGCCATGGTCCAGTGGACGATGCGCTCCATGGGCGTGAAGCGTTCGATCATGCGGCCCGTGCGCGGAGTCTTCAGCGGAATCATGCCGCGCCACAGGAAGAAGCCGAGGATCGCCACCGCCACGCCGACGAGCAACCAGCCGCCATAGACGGTGATCACGCCATTGCGGAACATGCGCCATTTCTGGCCTGTGCGCTGGATCAGCACGCCGGCCTCGGGGTCGGGCAGGCTGCTGTAATGGCGCTGGTCGGAATTGACCTCGCGCCACACCGGTGCATTGTTGCCGGGCTGCACCACCGAGCGCTGCTTCTGCTCGCGGGCCTCGGCGGCGAGATCGCGCGGCGGCACATCGAAGATGTTCTGCGAGGTGACGTTCGCCAGCGGTTGCGGGGTGTTGATCGCGGGATTGGGCGCCGCGTTGCCGGCGTCGCTGGCCGCCTGCGCGTGTACCGCGCCCACGGCGAATGCCATCAGCCCTGCCGCCAGCCATTTGGTCCAGAAGGATCTCATGCGGCCTCCTTTGTGTCTGCGTGCCGGATCCGGTCAGTCATGGCCGTCATTGCACGCGCACATACTCGTTCTGGAGCTTGGCGCGCTCGTTCAGCTGATGCTGCCAGCTGACACGATCGCCCGCCTGCCAGCCGGGTACCACGTACGGACTGTCCTTGACGCCTTCATACGCCGGCGCGTCGGATTTCTTGTAGGCCGTGCTGGCAGTCTGCGCCTTGTCGCCGCAGGCAGCCAGCAGGGTAGCGAGGGTCAGGGCCGTGGCCAGCGCGAGCGTTCTCATGACGATTGTCCTTGCTTGGCGGCCGGAGCCGGTTGTGCTTCCTGGGGCACCGCCTATGGCC
>DATLHT010000148.1:0-10549 GCA_035539795.1 Burkholderiaceae bacterium | reverse complement strand
GTGACGAACAGGTCGTCGCCCACCAACTGGACCTTCTTGCCAACACGATCGGTCAGCAGCTTCCAGCCATCCCAGTCGTTCTCGGCCATGCCGTCCTCGATCGACACGATCGGGAACTTGTCGCACAGGTTGGCCAGGTAGTCGGCGAATTCGCCAGCCGACAGCTGCAGGCCCTCGCCTTCCAGGCGGTACTTGTCCTCGCCTTCATGGAAGAACTCGGTGCTGGCGCAGTCCAGTGCCAGCAGCACGTCTTCGCCCGGACGGTAGCCGGCGCGCTCGATGGCCGTCAGCACGGTGCTCAGGCACTGCTCGTTGCTGGCGAAGTTCGGGGCAAAACCGCCCTCGTCACCGACCGCGGTCGACATGCCCTTGTCGGACAGGATCTTCTTCAGCGCGTGGAACACCTCGGCGCCGCAGCGCAGTGCTTCGCGGAAGCTGCCCTGGCTCACCGGCATGATCATGAATTCCTGGATATCCAGGCTGTTGTTGGCGTGTGCGCCGCCGTTGACGATGTTCATCATCGGCACAGGCATCTGCATGGCGCCCGAACCGCCGAAATAGCGGTACAGCGGCAGGCCGGCTTCCTCGGCAGCAGCCTTGGCCACGGCCATCGACACTGCCAGCGTGGCGTTGGCGCCCAGGCGGGCCTTGTTCTCGGTGCCGTCGAGGTCGATCAGCGTACGGTCGAGGAAGGCCTGCTCCGAGGCATCGAGACCCATGATGGCTTCGGAGATTTCGGTATTGATGTGCTCCACGGCCTTGAGGACGCCCTTGCCGAGGTAGCGGCTCTTGTCGCCATCGCGCAGCTCGATGGCTTCACGCGAGCCGGTCGATGCGCCCGACGGCACGGCGGCGCGGCCCATCACGCCCGATTCCAGCAGCACGTCGCATTCGACGGTGGGGTTGCCGCGCGAGTCCAGAACCTCGCGGCCAATGATATCGACGATTGCACTCATGGATAGTCCTCTGTTACCTGTATAGCGTTGTGCGCCAGCCGGTCCGCAGGCTGTGCGCGCGGATCATGCAGTCACGCGGATGCGGTCGCGAGCGCGGTCGTTAGACGCCTTCGACCACGATCATATTCATCTTTGCCGCGCCCTCGCGCGCAGCGCGCGCGGCACGGTATTCTTCGCTGTCGTGGAACGACCTGGCCGCATCGAACGACGGGAATTCCAGTACCACGACCCGCGTCGGCTGCCATTCGCCTTCGACCGGCGCTACCTTGCCGCCACGCACCATCACCTTTGCGCCGTGCACCTGGAAGGCGCGGCTCGACAGCACCTTGTACTGCTCATACTGCTCGGGGTTGGTGACATCGACGTGGGCAATGATGTATCCGGCTGGCATGGGGGTCTCCGCTGGTCTCTGGATGGTCAGGCGGTGGTCGCCTGGCGTTGCCGCGCCAGCGCGGCTTCGACATACGCCTTGAACAGCGGATGCCCGTCGCGCGGCGTGGACGTGAATTCGGGGTGGAACTGCACACCGACGAACCACGGATGGGTGGCGGCCGGCAATTCCATGATCTCGGGCAGGTTCTCCGACGGCGTGCGCGCGGAGATCACCAGCCCGGCGGCTTCGAGGGCCGGTACGTAGTAGTTGTTGACCTCGTAGCGGTGGCGGTGACGTTCGTTGACCTCAGGGCCATAGATCTGCGCGGCGCGCGTACCCGGCGTCACCGGGCACTTCTGCGCGCCCAGGCGCATGGTACCGCCAAGGTCGGATTCTGCCGAACGCTGCTCGACCTTGCCTTCGCGGTCCAGCCACTCGGTGATCAGCGCAACCACCGGGTGCTCGGTCTCGAGATTGAATTCGGTGCTGTTGGCGTCGGCCATGCCCGCCACATGGCGCGCAAACTCGATCACCGCCAACTGCATGCCGAGGCAGATGCCGAGATACGGCACCTTGTTCTCGCGCGCATAGCGGATCGCGGCGATCTTGCCTTCGGTGCCGCGCTTGCCGAAACCGCCTGGCACGAGGATGGCATCGAGGCGTGACAGTGCGGCGGTGCCGCCGGTCTCCACTTCCTCGGAGTCGATGTATTCGATATTGACACGGGTCGAGGTGTGCAGGCCGGCATGGCGCAGCGCCTCGATCAGCGACTTGTACGATTCGGTCAGGTCAACGTACTTGCCGACCATGCCGATGGTGATTTCGTGCTGCGGGTTGTCCATCGCATGCACCAGGCGCGCCCACATGTCGAGATTGGCCGGCGGGGCGTCGATCTGCAGTTCGTCGCAGATGATGCGGTCGAGGCCCTGGTCATGGAGCATCTGCGGAATCTTGTAGATAGTGTCCACGTCCCAGACGGAAATCACCGATTCCTGCGGCATATTGGCGAACAGCGAGATCTTGGCGCGCTCGTCGTCCGGGATCGGGCGGTCGGCGCGGCACAGCAGCGCGCTCGGGATGATGCCGATCTCGCGCAGCTTCTGCACCGAGTGCTGGGTGGGCTTGGTCTTCAGTTCGCCGGCGCTGGCGATGAACGGCACCAGCGTGAGGTGCACGAAGGCAGCCTGGTGACGGCCGAGGCGCAGGCTCATCTGGCGTGCGGCTTCAAGGAACGGTAGCGATTCGATGTCGCCCACCGTACCGCCGATCTCGATGATGGCCACATCGGCCTTGCCATCGAAGGTTGCCGACGCACCGCGTTCGACGAACGACTGGATTTCGTTGGTGATGTGCGGAATGACCTGCACTGTCTTGCCGAGATATTCGCCGCGGCGTTCCTTGCGGATCACCGATTCGTAGATCTGGCCGGTGGTGAAGTTGTTCGATTTCCGCATCTTGGCGGAAATGAACCGTTCATAGTGCCCCAGATCCAGGTCGGTTTCGGCACCGTCCTCGGTCACGAATACCTCACCATGCTGAAACGGGCTCATGGTGCCCGGATCGACATTGATGTAGGGATCCAGTTTCAGAAGGGTGACTTTGAGACCACGCGACTCAAGAATAGCCGCAAGCGACGCGGCGGCGATTCCCTTGCCCAGGGAAGAAACGACGCCGCCGGTGACGAAGACGAATTTGGTCATAAACCTGACTTGCCGAGGAAATCGGGATTATACCTCAGCACCCCGCCCGACCGCAGCCCCCATCGCCCGTCTTCGGGCACTTTTTGCGGCGCAATCGAAAAAAAACGGCGCCCCGTTTCAGCACCCGGGCAACTCCAATCCGACCTGGCCCTGGGCACACGTCGGACCGGCACGCATCTCGTCGATCAATGCCCGGATCGCCTCGGCGGTGTCGAGCGGCCGCTCCATCGGAAACAGGTGGCTGCCCTCCAGATAACGCAAGCGTGATCCGACCAGGCGACGCGTGGCCGCCAACCCGCACTGGCGCAGTTCACGCGAGCGTGTCCCCGCCACGAACGCCACCGGAAACGGTGTTCCGCCGGCTACCCGCCGGCCCAACCGGGTCGGCAATGTCCGGTAGATGCGGTATTCGATATCGCGCTGAAAGCGCAGCGTCCGTTCGGCGGCCCGGCCAGTCGGCTCGGTCGCATGATCGGCATAGTCGCGCAGCACCTCGTCGTCCCAGCGGGCGAAATTCGGCTTGGCCTTGAAGTGCCGCCAGACTGCCTCGGCATCATCCCAGTGCGTGCGGCGGGTCCTGGTGCGATAGGCAGGCGACGGCCGCTCATCCAGCCCGAGCGTCTGCGCCATACGCAGCACGCGTGCACGCCAGCCGGCGATGATCGGCGAATCGAGCATCACCACGCCCTTGACCCGGTCCGGCGCACGCAGCGCCGCCATCAGCGACAGGAAACCGCCCAGCGAATGCCCTGCCAGCCAAACCGGTTCGCGATAGCGCTCGGTGATCGCGGCCAGCAGCTCATCCACCAGATATGGCCAGCCGCGCGTGACCGGATAGCGCGGATCGTGCCCGAACCGGTCGACGGCACGGACCTCGAATTCCCTGTCGAGCGCGGCAAACAGCTTGCGGTAGGTCGCCACTGGAAACCCGTTGGCATGCGAGAAATGCAGGATGTCGCTCATGGCGTCCCGGCAGCTCAACTACCCTTGCCGGTACCGGTCGGCTTCACGGCATACAGCGGCACGCTGCCGTGCGCCCCGCCGCTCATGCGCAGCGGATGCTCGGCGGGGACCGAGGCATCCCACACGGGATCCTGCACCTCGTCGAACACCTGGCGCAGCCGCTGGCCCCAGGCCTTGCGGATCATCTTGAAGTAGGCATTGTTCTCGTCCACGGTGACGAAGCGCGACACGGCCAGTTCATCGGTGCTGTAGACCAGCAGGTCGAGCGGTAGCCCGACCGAGACATTCGACTTGAGCGTGGAGTCCATCGAGATCAGCGCACACTTGGCGGCTTCGTCGAGCGGCATCTGCGGGGTCAGCACGCGATCGAGGATCGGCTTGCCGTACTTGGCCTCGCCGATCTGGAAATAACAGTTTTCCTGCGTGGCCTCGATGAAGTTGCCGGCCGAGTACATCTGAAACAACCTTGGACGTTCGCCCTTGATCTGCCCGCCAAAGATCATGCTGATATTGAAGTCGATGCCGAAGCCTTTCAGCGACTCGGCATCGCGCCGGTGCACCGCCCGGATCGCATCGCCCACCAGCGAGGCTGCCTCGAACATATCGCGCGCCTCCCACAGGGAGCGCTGCTCACGACCTTCCATCAGGTACTGGCGCACCGACTGGCTGATGGCAAGATTGCCAGCCGTCAGCAATACCATGACGCGGTCGCCGGCCTGCTCGAACACGGTCATCTTGCGGAAGGTCGAAATCGCATCGACGCCGGCATTGGTGCGGGAGTCGGACAGAAACACGAGCCCGTCATCCAGGCACATGGCAACACAGTAAGTCATGGAAATCGCAATCGTGGGCAGTTGTAAGTCAAGCGGGTCGGATGCCGGCCGGCCCGGATGGATTGCAACAGCGATGCAATCCGTTCCAGCATGGCACGCCCGCTTATGCGCGACATCTATTCCGGCATTCTAGCGCGGCTGGCAACGGATGCTTTAGACAGGGCGCTCGAATCATGGCGGCAGATGCAAACAATGGTGTCAGGCAGGCTACCCCGCATCCGCCACATCGATGCGGATCGACACCTCCATCGACTCGGCTCCGCCGCCCTGGCGCACGCCACGGATTGGCGCGGCGGACTGGTAGTCGCGGCCCACGGCCAGCCGGACATGGCGCTCGTCGGTCCGGCATGCGTGGGTGACGTCGAGACTGATCCAGCGGTTCTGCTCCACGTCCAGACAGATGTCTGCCCACGCGTGGCTGGCCAGGTTGGGCGCGTCTACCGCATGGAAGTAGCCGCTGACATAGCGTGCCGGAATGCCAAAGGCCCGACAGCAGGCGACCATGACCTGCGCCTGGTCCTGGCACACCCCCATGCCCAGGGCAAAGGCTTCTGCCGCGGTCGTACCGACGTCCGTGGTGTTGGAAACGTATTGCACGCGCTCGGCGATGGCTGCCACCAGGCTTTGTAGCGCCGCCGGCGTCACACCGCCAGCCAGATAAGGTGCCGCGAACGCCACCATGTCCGGTGGCGCCTGTGTGAGCGGCGTACCTGAAGCGAAATACAGTGGGGAGACGCGGTACTGTCCTGCCAGCGGCGCATCGCTGAAGATGGCATCGCCGCGCCGGACCTCGACGACGCCGCTGGCCTCGATTGCCATACGTGTGGCGGGGCGCGATAAGGAAAAGGTCTGCACCAGATTGCCGAAGGCATCCACCGTCTCGTGCAGCGTGCCAGGCACGCGCACCTGCCACGCCTCGACCTGCTGCAGCGGGCCGGACTGGGGCGTCAGCCGCAGCTCGTGCACGCTGTGGTGCACCGGCTCGGCATAGCGGTACTCGGTTTTATGATGAATGCGGTACTTCACGGCAATGCGATCCTGTCAGGGGCCCATATTGTGACTGAATGGAGTGACACCACACCGATTTCGGTTCCCTGCCTGTACTGGTCAGCTGCCTGGCCGGCTGTCAACTGAACGCCAGCGGCACAAGGAAATCCTCACTGATGCCATTACCCAGCGTCCCGATGCGCTCGAGGAAATCGGTCAAGTAGGCATGCATGCCCACGCCGAAAATATCGTCGATGCGCGCGAAGCGCAGGTCGGCATGCAGCTTGCCCGCCTGCCGCAGCGTCTCGCCCGATTGGGCATTGGCCACCAGTTGCAGGATACCGACCACCTCTTCCATGCTGGCTGCCAGCGAACGCGGCATGTCGGCCCGCAGGATCAGCAGCTCGGCCACGCGGCGCGGCGTGACGACATCGCGATACACCTTGCGGTACACCTCGAAACCCGAGACCGAGCGCAGTACCGCGACCCACTGGTAGAAATCCGCCTGCCGGTCCTGGGTCTCCGACTGCATCTCGGCCTGCGACAGCACCTGCAGCGGCGTGGTGGCCGAGCGGAATTTCACGTCCAGGATCCGTGCCGTGTTGTCGGCACGCTCAAGGAAGGTTCCGAGGCGCATGAAGTGGAAGGCCTCGTCCTTGAGCATGGTACCGAACTGCACGCCGCGCGACAGGTGCGAACGGAACTTGACCCACTCGAAAAACTGCGACGGATCGTCGCGCAGGATATTGCCCGAGATCAGCTTCTGCACCTCGAGCCAGGTGGTGTTGATGGTTTCCCAGACTTCTGTCGTCAGCGAGCCGCGTACCGCACGCGCATTCTCGCGCGCCGAGCGCAGGCAGCTCATGATGGATGACGGATTGGTCATGTCGCGCACCATGAAGTCGATCACGTCGTCGCGCGACAGCAGCCCGTATTTCTCATCGTAGACATGCGTCAGCTCGCTGATATCGAGCATCGCCCACCAGCCCTGCTCGGCCTCATCCAGCGCCTGCGGCAGCAGCGAGGTCTGGTAGTTGACATCAAGCATGCGCGCGGTATTCTCCGCCCGCTCGGTGTAGCGCGCCATCCAGAATAGATGGTCAGCGGTGCGGCTCAGCATGATGCGGTCTCCCGGAGCTTAGCGAACACAGGTATGCGCCACGGTCTCATTCGAGCACCCATGTGTCCTTGGTCCCGCCGCCCTGCGAGGAATTCACCACCAGCGAACCCTCGCGCAACGCCACGCGCGTCAACCCACCCGGCACCATGCGCACCTCCTTGCCGGACAGCACGAAGGGCCGCAGGTCGATATGGCGCGGCGCGATGCCGGCCTCGACATAGGTCGGGCAAGTGGACAGGGCCAGCGTCGGCTGGGCGATGTACTGGTGAGGACGGCTCTTCACCACCTCGCGGAACGTGTCGATTTCCGCCTGGGTCGCCGCCGGGCCGACCAGCATCCCGTAGCCACCCGCGCCATGCGTCTCTTTCACCACCAGTTCGTGCATGTGGTCGAGCACATAGGCCAGGTCATCCGGCTTACGGCACATATAGGTGGGCACGTTGTTGAGCAGCGCTTCTTCGCCGAGGTAGAAGCGGATCATGTCCGGCACGTAGGGGTAGATGGATTTATCGTCTGCCACGCCGGTGCCGATGGCATTGGCGATGGCGACGTTGCCAGCGCGGTAGACCGACATCAGCCCCGCCGCGCCGAGCGCCGAATCGGGGCGGAACACCAGCGGGTCGAGGAAATCGTCATCGACGCGCCGGTAGATCACGTCGATGCGCTGCGGCCCTTGCGTCGTACGCATGTAGAGGCGCTGGTCCTGCACGAACAGGTCATGGCCCTCGACCAGCTCGACCCCCATCTGCTGCGCCAGGAAGGCATGCTCGAAGTACGCCGAGTTGTACATGCCCGGCGTCAGCACCACCACGGTCGGATCGTTGATCGATGAAGGCGCGACGCTGCGCAGCATGTCGAGCAGGAGGTCGGGATAGTGCGCCACGGGTGCGACGCGGTTGCGCGCAAACAGCTCGGGGAACAGCCGCATCATCATCTTGCGGTTCTCGAGCATGTACGACACGCCCGAGGGTACGCGCAGATTGTCCTCCAGCACATAGAACTCGCCCTCGCCGGCCCGCACCACGTCGATGCCGGCGACGTGCGCATAGATGTCGCGCGGCACGGCCACGCCGAGCATCTCCGGGCGGTACTGCGCGTTGTTGTAGATCTGGTCAGGCGGGATCACGCCGGCACGCACGATGTTCTGGTCGTGATAGATGTCGTGCAGGAACATATTGAGCGCTCGTACGCGTTGGCGCAAGCCGCGCTCCAGCAGTGCCCACTCATGGGCTGGAAAAATGCGTGGAATACCATCGAATGGAATGGTCCGTTCCGTGCCGTTGGTGGCATCCTGCCCGCCATAGACCGCAAAGGTAATACCTACCCGCTGGAAGATCAGCTCGGCCTCGGCCCGCTTATCCTCCATGGCCTCGGGCGTTTGCCGCGCCAGCCATTCGGCAAAGCGCTGGTAGTGCTGGCGCACCGTCCCCGCCGGCAGCGCCGTTCCCGGCAGAAAGCGCGTGGACTGCCCATCCTGCCAGTCGACCATTTCGTCGTAACTCCGGACTTGCATGGAATCTCCCGAACTGTCATTGCCCCCTGGCCGCAGGGTATGCGACAGGTATAACGCGTCGCGCGAAGCGCGTCAACGCAGGCATCCACCATGATCCACGCATCGGTACAATGCGGAGCCACGGCGCCTTGCATGATCGGTTGCCGCGCCATACCGGCCCCTGTCGGACCCTGTCGGCCTGGTATGTACATCGTCACCGCACATGCCAGTAGCGCGGACGGCTGTCACGCCAGGCGCGCACATCGAGCAATGGTCCGGTGCTGTCCACCGTGACCGCGCCCGTCCTGTCCGTACGCAGACGCTGCACACCGTGCGCCCCGTAGCGTGCCCACACGTCGGCGCGCGGATGCCCGTAGCGATTGCGATACCCCATCTGGAAAATCGCCACCGACGGTGACACCGCCTGCAGGAAACGGTCACAGGATGAGGTGCCACTGCCATGATGGGGAACTAGCAAGATATCTGCCAGCAGATGCGCCGGCGTATACCGGCCCATGATCTGCAGCTCTTCGGCAAGACCGATATCGCCCGTCAGCAGCGCCGCGTGCCGCGCATTGGCGACGCGCAGCACGCAGCTGCGGGCATTGCTTGCCAGAGATGCCTTCTGTGCATCGCCTGGCGCGGGATGCAGGACCTCAAAGTGCACGCCGTCCCACTCCCAATGCTGCCCGGCGACGCACACGGTCGCGGCAACACCCTGACGTGCGGCCGCCTCCCACAGGGCGTGCCCGGCCGGCAGCGAAGCCTGCACACGCGACACTCGAACCGCATCCAGCACGGCAGGCGCGCCGCCGACATGGTCACTGTCTTCATGGCTGATCACCAGCCGGTCCAGATGCCCGGCGCCAAGGCCGCGCAGATACGGCGCGACGACCCGCTCGCCAGCACTGCTCGTCCCGTAGGCTGGACCGGCGTCGTACAGCAGCCGGTGCTGCGCGGTCTCGACGAGGACAGCCGTGCCCTGTCCCACATCGAGCGCGGTGATGCGCCACTCTCCGGGTGCGGGACGCGGTGCGCGCGCCAGGCACAAGGGCAGCAGCAAAACACACGCATGAATCCGCAAGGGCCAGCTGGCAAGACGGCCGGGAACCAGCCACAGTAGGATGCCAGCCGTACCGGCCAGCACCGCCCATACGGGCGGCTCTGCCGCCTGCCAGACGGCCCATGGCCGAGCGCCAAGCCACGCCAGGATGACCACCAGCCACGCAAACACGGTGTGTGCGGCAGCCAGCAACAGTGTCGCCACGGGCGTCGGCATCGCGGCTCCCAGCAGCGCCAGCGGCGTGACGACAAAACTCACGAGCGGAATGGCCACGGCATTGGCCAGCGGCGACACCACCGACACCTGCTGGAACAACAGCAAGGTCAGTGGCACGAGACCGATGCTCAAGGCCCACTGCAGGCGCGCCGCGGCCATCACGCCCGCCCAGCGGCGCGGCACAGGCACGCCCCCGGCTGGTGCATGCCGCACCGGATGGATCAGGAAAATCAGCGCCACTGCCCCGAACGACAACCAGAAGCCGGCCGCGCAGACGGCCCACGGATCGACGAGCACCACCAGCGCCGCCGCCCAGCCGAGCACATGGGCACGATGGCTGCCGCGCCCCGCCAGAAATCCCAGCCCCACCACCGTGAGCATGAACAGGGTCCGCTGCGCCGGCACCTGCATGCCCGCCAGCATGCAATACAGCGCCGCCGCCACGATGCCGCCGACGATTCCCGCGGAGCGTGCCGGCCAGCGTAATGGCAAGGGCCGGCGCAGCCAGTGTCCCAGGCCGAATGAGTAGCGCCACAGCCAAGCCAGCCCGATGCCGCACAGGCTGGCGATCATGGTGATATGCAGACCGGAAATGCTGATCAGGTGGCCGATGCCGGTCCGGTTGAACATGTTCCAGTCTGCCGCCTCGATGCCACGCTGGTCGCCCACCACCAGCGCCACCAGCACGCCGGCGTATGGTGCATCTGCCGGCATGCTGGCCAGCAAGTGGCGGCGTACTGCATCGCGCCAGCGTTCAATGCGCCATGCAAAACGGATCCCGGCATCGGGCAAGCGCCGATTGTCGGCCCCGGCGCGCACATAGCCAGTGGCGCGCACGCCCTGTTC
>DATLHT010000147.1:0-30401 GCA_035539795.1 Burkholderiaceae bacterium | reverse complement strand
TTCCTCAACGGGAAAGTCTTCGATCGACCGCGGAACCTGTGGCAGTCCAGCGCAATTGACGAGGCCATTGATCGGCGGCAGAGCGGCAGCCACCGCCGCGTATCCGGCCACCACGGCTTCGCGGTCCAGCGCATCGACGCGGATGCCGCGCGCCCGAGCGCCGAGTTCCTGCGCGAGCGCCTGCGCGGCATCGCCATTGAGATCTATGATGGCCACATGGCCGCCCGCCTCGACGACCTTGCGGGCCGTGGCAGCACCAATGCCGCTGGCACCGCCTGTCACCACCACGCACAACCCTGCCGTACTGCGACTTTCCATCCTGAGCTCCATCTTGCCTACCGCATCGGAACTGCCGCGCCATCGGGCACGACAGGCTGTTCTGTTGCCACCGGGAATCGCATCGGACGGATGTCGTCCGGGCACATCAACCAGTCCACCGGGGAAATCTTGTTCCTCCGGCGCAATGGAAAACGTTTGCCATGACTCAGAGTAGTAGACCCCAAAAGTTCTTGTCAAGACGATCGGACCGGCAAATCTTCCGACCTAGTACAAATACTGATAAGGCCTGCCAAATAGCGGAACCAGGGGGTACATAAAAAGTGCCCTTGGCTCGCCTTTTCGCCGCTAGAATAAGCAGGTGCCTAATCGGAAAACGTTTTCCATAATGCGATGAAACCTGCAGATTCGCCCATCACGATCAAGGATGTTGCGCGCAAGGCCGGCGTCTCGGTTGCGACGGTCTCGCGCGCACTCAACAAGCCGGGTCGGGCAAGTGCCGAGATGGTGGCGCAGGTGCGCGCCGCAGCCGATGCGCTCGGGTACATCCCCTATCGGGCTGCGGGCTCGCTGGTCTCGAAACGTTTCAAGGCGGTCGGCGCGATCGTGCCGACCATCGACAACGCCATCTTCGCGCAGGCCCTGCATGCCCTGCAGAGCCGCCTGAATGCGCATGGCTATACGCTGCTGCTCGCCAGCAATCATTACGATGCGGCGCGCGAAGTCGCAGAAGTGCAATCGTTGATCGAGCACGGTGTGGATGCCATCGTGCTGGTGGGTGAAACGCACCATCCGGGCGTGCTGCGGCTGCTCGAAAGCAAGCGCATTCCGTTCGTGAATACCTGGATCTATAACCCGGCCAGCCCGGCTCCATGCATCGGCTTCGACAACCGTGCGGCCATGATGCGGCTGACCAATTATCTGCTCGACCTGGGGCACCGCCACTTCGCTATGATTGCGGGCCTGACGCAAAACAATGACCGCGCCGCACAACGGCTCGAAGGCGCGCGTGCGGCACTGGCGGCGCGCGGCATTGCGCTGCCTGCCGAACGGATCATCGAAAGTCCCTACACGATTGCCGCCGGCCGCAGCGCCCTGCGCGTGCTGATGCACGTGCCGGAACCGCCTTCGGTGATCCTCTGCGGCAACGACATCCTGGCGTTCGGCGCGATCTGCGAGTGCATCGCGACCGGCATCTCGGTACCGCAGGAGCTCTCCATCGCGGGCTTCGACGATTTCGAACTGTCGTCACACATGACGCCGTCGCTCACCACCATCCGGGTACCGGCCATCGAGATGGGCACTTGTGCGGCCGATTTCGTGGTCTCGCACCTCGAGAACAAGCCGATGCCGATCCATATCGAGTTCGAGGCGGAACTGATCGTCCGCGGCTCGACCGTGCCGCCGGCGCGCCAGGATTAGCGCGGCGGCATCGGTCCATCACGTCAATGCGGATGCACCATCCGCGTCGACACGGCCACGCGATTCCACACGTTGATGGTGCCAATTGCCACGATCAATTGCGAGAACCCCACCTCGTCGAAATGCGCGCGCACTTCTTCGTACAGCGCATCGGGCACATCGTTCTGCGACAGGCGCGTCACGCTCTCCGTCAAGGCCAGCACGGCGCGCTCGCGTGCATCGAACAGCGGTGATTCGCGCCATACGGAAACCAGGTGCAGCTTCTGCGCCGCCATGCCATCGGCCAGCGATTCTTCGACATGCATATTGACGCAGAACGCACAGCCATTGATCTGCGAGGCGCGCAGCTTGATGAGGTGCAGCAGCTGGTGATCGATGCCCGAATGCTTCACGGCGGAATCCAGTGCAGCGATGGCGCGATACAGCTCAGGCGTGGACTGCGAAAGGTTCAGACGTTGTTTCACGGGTAGCACCTCCATGGCGTGGGCAAAAACGATAGCTTACTGCCAAGTGCGGTGGCTACGCTAAGCCGGCTGCAGACCGACTCCTGCGCGATATCAGCCAAGCCCAGCTCCCGCCCGACACATTGCAGCGACTTTGTGTACAGTCAGGGTAGGAATACTGCGGGGGAGAAGATCAGATGCAGTCGAAAGCGCATTGGGAACAGGTTTATACGACCAAGCCAGCCACCCGTGTCAGTTGGTTCCAGGAGCATGCCCATCAGTCTGTGGAGCTGATCCGGCAAACGGGCGCAGACCGCGAGTCTCACATCATCGACGTAGGCGGAGGCGCTTCGACGCTGGTTGACGATCTCGTGGATGCGGGGTATGCCCATGTGACGGTGCTGGACCTGTCGGAGGCCGCGCTGTCCACGGCCAAGGCCCGTCTCGGCGAGCGTGCAGCGCGCGTTTCATGGCAGGTCGGCGATATCACGCAGGTTGTGCTGCCGGCTCACGCCTTCGATGTCTGGCATGACCGGGCCGTCTTCCATTTCCTCACCACGGCGGAAGAGCGTGCTGCCTATGTACGCACGGTGCTGCACGCCGTCAAGCCGGGCGGCAGCGTGATTGTCGCAACCTTCGCGGAAGACGGACCCGAGCAGTGCAGCGGCCTGCCGGTGATGCGCTACAGCGCGGACGCCTTGCACGCCGAATTTGGCGCACCGTTCACCCTGCTCAGCCAGGCGCGCGAAGAACATCACACGCCATTCGGGACGGTGCAACAGTTCGTCTATTGCCTGTGCCGGAAGGAGCCCTGCTGAAACGCCCGGATGCCAGTCGCACCGCATTCCATCGACGCCAGCCACCTTTCGGCCGATAAAATTGTGCTTCGACTGGATCGAAACGGGCGGATTGCGATACAATCCGCCCTTCGCCAGACAATGGCGAACCGGGACCGTGCGAGGGTGGCGAAATTGGTAGACGCACCAGGTTTAGGTCCTGACGCCAGCAATGGTGTAGGGGTTCGAGTCCCCTCCCTCGCACCATCTCCATTTCCCCTGGAAACGCTCTGGATCCTTATAAATTAAGGATTTGCCGGAGCTGGAGAGAAAGAAGGTCCTGCTGACCCTCGAAGTTTCTTCCCTCGCTCCCACGAAATTCGCAAACAGTTCAAGCCTCGCAGGAATGGTCGCCATCTTTGCCGACCGGCCGGTCAATGACGCTCAGGACATAATCGCGGAGCTATCCGGTCCAGCAGCCCTGGCCTGGCACAACGCGTTATCGAACTTGCACTCAAGCGCCTCGAGCAGCGGAATATCGAAGTCCTCGGGGGGCCATCGGTAACCCTGGTCGACTTGCCATGCATAGTGTTTGCGCTGCTCCGCGAGGCGATCCTTGATCGCGGCAAGTGTGCTGCGGAGCTCTTCCTCATCCAGCATTAACAGCATAGGCCCCTCTTCTGTCAGGATTCACTCGCCCGAGGTTATACCAAGCGAAGATGGGGGCGTCCAGAGCGACGTTCAGTTCGCCTTCCCTCGCACCATGCGTTGCATGCATCAAAGCATCCCCGATCAGTCACTCCGCCGGCACCAGCCAATTGGCCGGCTGGGCATGAGGAATAGCGAGACGCAGCGCACCTCGCCCTTAACCGGCATGTGCTGGCGAACCGCTCTCCGCTTCGGGCCGCTTGACACGGAACCATGCGGCATACAGGGCCGGCAGGAACAGCAACGTCAGCACGGTGGCGACGATCAGCCCGCCCATAATGGCAACGGCCATCGGCCCCCAGAACACACTGCGTGACAGAGGAATCATCGCCAGCACGGCTGCCGCTGCCGTGAGGATGATCGGGCGGAAGCGCCGCACGGCGGATTCCACGATGGCGGTCCATACCGGCACGCCGGCCTGGATATCCTGCTCGATCTGGTCCACCAGGATCACCGAGTTGCGGATGATCATGCCCATCAGCGCCGTGATCCCCAGTTGCGCCACAAAGCCCATCGGTGCCTGCAGGAGCAGCAGCGTGCCGGCCGCGCCGATCAGGCCCAGCGGCCCGGTCAGGAACACCATCACGGAACGCGAGAAGCTGTGCAGCTGGAGCATCAGTAGCGTGAAGATCAGGAAAATGCACAGCGGAATCTGCGCGGCAATGGATGCGCCGGCATTGGCGCTCTCTTCCTCGGCACCGGCGATCTTGATCTGGTAGCCCATCGGCAAGCGCTTGCGGATGCCATCGAGCTGAGGATTGACCTGCGCAGTCACCGTCGGTCCCTGGATGCCGTCGACCACATCGGCCTGGACAGTGATACCGAAATCGCCATTCTCACGCCAGATCACGCCCGGCTCGGAGGCCAGGTGGATCCGGACGAGCTGGGTCAGCGGCACGCTCTGCCCGGTATTGGTCCGCACCACGGCGCTTTGCAGGTCGGACATGGTGTCGCGCTCTTCGCGTGGCGTACGCATGACGATATCGATCAGTCGCACGCCATCGCGGAACTGGCCGACCGGCACGCCGGTGAGGATGGCCTGCGTCGCCTGCGCAATGGTATTGGTGGTGACACCCAGGGCACGCGCCTTGTCCTGATCAATATCGAGCCGCAGAATCTTGATGGATTCGTTCCAGTTGTCATTTACGCCAACCGTGTATGGATTGTGCGCCATCACGGCCTTTACCTCGTCTGCATATTTGCGCACCTGTTTCATATCCGGCCCTACGACGCGGAACTGCACAGGGTATGGCACCGGTGGCCCGTTCGGCAGCAGCTTGACGCGGCCGCGCGCATGCGGGAACGATTCGTCCAGCACGACCTGGAGATGCTTGCGCAGGCGCTCGCGGGCCTTCAGGTCGGATGGCATGACGATGATCTGCGCGACGTTGGTCTGCGGGAAAATCTGGTCGAGCGGCAGGTAGAAACGTGGCGCACCGGTGCCAACGAACGAGGTGATGCTGACCACGTCCGGCTCCTGTGCAATCAAGCTTTCGAAGCGCTTCACATCGGCTTCGTTCTGCGCATAGCTGGAACCCTCGGGCTGCCACAGTTCGACCATCAACTCGGGACGGCTTGAATCCGGGAAGAACTGCTTCTCGACGTACTGGAATCCGAATAGCCCAAGTGCAAACGCTGCAAGTGTTGCTACGATCACGATCTTGCGGTACGTCACGCACCAATCGACCACGCGGCGGAAGCGATTGTAGAACGGCGTATCGAACAGCTCGTGATGCGATCCGCCATGCTGACCACGCGGTTTGGTCTTGAGCAGGAGATAGCCGAGGTATGGTGTGAATATCACCGCAGCGAACCACGACAGCACAAGGGCAAGAGCGGTCACGGCAAAAATGCCGAAGGTGTATTCGCCCACCGTCGAGCGCGCCAGCCCGACCGGTAGGAAACCGGCTGCCGTAATGAGCGTGCCGGTGAGCATCGGCATGGCTGTGGAGGTATAGGCGAAGGTCGCTGCCTCCATCTTCGAAAAGCCCTCTTCCAACTTGCGCACCATCATCTCGACTGCGATGATGGCGTCGTCCACGAGCAGGCCCAGCGCGATGATCAGCGCGCCCAGCGAAATCTTGTGCAGGCCGATATCGAAGATGTTCATGAACAAGAAGGTCACGGCCAGCACGAGTGGAATTGTCAGGCCCACCACCAGGCCAGGACGCGTGTCGATACGGAGCGGACGCGTATGCAGGCCGAGCGACAGGAAACTGACGGCCAGCACCACCACCACTGCCTCGATCAGCACTTTCACGAATTCATTGACGGACGATCTGACCGCCTGCGGTTGGTCTTGCACCTGCGCCAGCTCGATTCCCACCGGCAGGCCCTGGCGCACCTCCGCGACGGTCTGTTCCAGCGCCTTGCCCAGGGCGATGATGTCGCCACCCTTTGCCATCGAAATACCCAGGCCGATAACTTCCTTGCCGTTGAACCGCATCTTCGATGCGGGCGGGTCGATGTAGTCACGGTGGATGGTGGCGATATCGCCAAGCCGTACATTCGGGCCATTGGGGGCGCGCAGCACCAGGTTGGCCAGATCCCTGGCATCGCTGAACGCGCCGGATACGCGGATCTGCACGTTATCCGTCGGCGTCACCAGCACGCCGCTGCCTTCCAGGTTGTTCTGCTGGGCAATCTGCGTGGCGATGCTGTTGATATCGAGACCGAGCTGCGCCATGCGCGCTTGCCGGAATTCGATATAGACCTTCTCGTCCTGCACGCCCAGCAGTTCAACCTTCGCAACTGACTTGACGCGTAGCAGTTGCTGGCGCACGGCATCGGCGTAGTCGCGCAGTTCGCGGTAACTGAAGCCATCCGACGACAATGCATAGATGGAACCGTACACATCGCCAAACTCATCGTTGAAGAATGGTCCGTGCACGCCAGCTGGGAATGTTCCGGCGAGGTCCCCGACCTTCTTGCGCACGGTGTACCAGATATGGCTGATGTCCTTGGCTGGCGAGTTATCCTTCAACTGAAAGATGATCATCGTTTCGCCGGGCTTGGAGTAGCTGCGGATCTTGTCAGCGTACGGCACTTCCTGCAGGGTCTTCTCGATCTTGTCGGTGACCTGCACGGCAATCTGTTCTGCCGTGGCACCCGGCCATACAGCGCGGACGACCATGGCACGGAAGGTAAACGGTGGATCTTCGTCCTGGCCGAGCTGGAAGAATGCCAGCATGCCACCCAGCAACAGCACGACGAGGAGGTAGCGCGTCAGCGGCTGGTGCTCGAGCGCCCAGCGCGATAGATTGAAACGGGAAGGGTTCATGGCGGCGCTTTACCGGGCCGGTGCTGCAGTCTTGGTAGCCGTAGCAGGCGCGGAGGCGGCCTGATGCGCGCCGCCTGCATCGTCATCCATCACGCGCACTTTCTGGCCTGGCTTGAGCAGGTGCACGCCAGCTGTCACGATGTGCTGGCCAGGCCGCAGTCCATGCGTCACCGTCACGCGATTCCCCACCGGATCGCCAAGCGTCACCGTCACCGGATTCACCGACTGGCTGGCCGGATCGTAGACCCACACCTGGCTCTGGCCGTTGGTCTGCAATAGTGCACTGAGCGGCACACTCAGTGCCTGTTCGCTGACATCATGGGCCAGCATGACCGTCGCCGTCATGCCAAGGCGCAGCGCAGCGGGCGGATTGGGCAACGCGACGCGCACCGTATAGGTGCGGGTCGCGGCGTCCGCAGCGGGGGCAACTTCGCGCACTCGTCCGGGCAGCGTGCGCGCTTCGTCGGCCCACAGGCGCACCGTGGCGGCTGTCCCGACCCGCACCTGCCCGACCTGATCTTCCGGCACGGCAATCACGACTTCTTTTTCCGCCGTCTGCGCCACGCGCACTACCGGCTGACCAGGTGACACTACCTGGCCCACCTCAGCTTCGATGGCCGTCACCACGCCCTCCGCATCGGCCAGCAGTTCGCCATAGGCGAGCTGGTTGGATTGGCTGCTCAGCCCAGCCTGGGCCTGCCGGTAACGCGCCTCGGCAGCATCGTAAGTGGCCTTGCGGCGTTGCTGTTCGGCAGCGCTGATAAAGCCCTTGGCGTACAGGTCATCGAAGCGCTTGAGATCGCTGCGCGCGAGGTCGCGCTCGGTCCGGGCGGCTTCCAGCTGGGCCCGCGAGCCGCTCTCCGCGAGCGTCAGGTCCGCCAGATCGAGCCGAGCGAGCACCTGTCCTTTCTTGACCGTGGCGCCCACATCGACCAGTCGGGCAGCCACCTTGCCACCGACGCGAAAACCCAACCGCGACTCGATGCGCGCTTGTACATTGCCGGAATAGGTCACGACGCTGTCGGCGCCTGCCGACTGCAGCTTCATCAGCCGTACCGGTCGCGGTGGCGCCTCCGCCTCGGGTTTCTTGCCACATGCCACCAGCAGACACGCCACTGCACCAGCTGCTGCCATCCGCCGCCAGGCACTGCCCGTTTTGACCGCGGGCACCCTGTGCGTGACAGCAATGCCCGGGCGACCGCCTGGGATGCGCAAATCCGACATGACCATTCCAGTAAATTACCGATGGGTCAGTAATATATCGAAGGGGTTGGGAGGCGTCAAACAGCGAGGACTGGAAAACACACACGCATCACCGCCCCGGATGTTTCCACCGCAGGGGTACCTTTACCGGATCCGGCGAGGGCGAGTGTGCCGCCTCATCACGCGCCCCGTACCGACAACCATGCAGATCAAGGTTGCAGGAGCGCTGCGGCGGCACGAACCTATGGTTAAATCGCGCCATGACCTCAGGCCCCTCCTCCACGCCCGCCACCGTAGGCGCTCCGTCGGCCGTCCGTACCGGCACGCGAATCGACCACTACGAGAATTTCCCGGTCGCCAGCCTGCTGTTGCCGAAGGCGCTACGCTGGCCGGTGGCGGTGATCTACCGTGTCGCCCGCAGCGCCGATGACATTGCTGACGAAGGCGATGCGCCGGCTGAACAGCGGCTGGCCTCGCTCGCGCACTATCGCGCGGAGCTCGACCGCATCGCACAGGGTGCGCCCGCGCACACACCGATGTTCCAGGATCTCTCGGAGGTCGTGCACCGGTACCATCTACCGTTGCAGCCGCTGCACGATCTGCTGTCGGCCTTCGAACAGGACGTACGCTTTGTCCGCATGACGGACAAAGCCATGCTGCTCGACTACTGCACGCGGTCCGCCAATCCGGTGGGCCACCTGATGCTGCATCTGTATGGCGCGGCGACACCCGAGCGCCTCGTTCTGTCGGATGCAATCTGCACGGGTTTGCAACTGGTGAACTTCTGTCAGGATGTGGCCATTGACTGGAACAAGCAGCGCCTTTACCTACCAGCGGACGCATGCGTCCGGCATGGTGTGACGGAGGCCCATTTCGCCGAAGGTCGGTGCGATGCGCAGTGGCAGGCGCTGATGGCGGAGTGGGTCGACAGCACACGCGCAATGCTACAATCCGGCGCGCCGCTGGCGCTCGGCATGCCGCCCGGCACAGCGCGGCGGATCGGTTGGGAATTGCGGCTGATTGTCCAGGGCGGATTGCGGATCCTGGAACGCATTGAAGCGGCACGGTACGATGTGTTCAGGCAACGGCCCGTGCTCGGTGCGGCGGACTGGGGCATCATGCTCGCGCGTGCAGCTGCCATGCGCGCACCAGCAACCGCTTGAGCCCCCGATGTGCCCGGGCCGGAGGCTACGCCATGCCTACGCCATGCTTATCGCGCTCTTCGGAGCGGGCCGACTGACTTCATTTCGATGGAACCGTTTTGACGCCAGACCAGTACTGTGAGCAGAAAGTCGCGCAAAGCGGCAGTAGCTTCTATTACAGCTTTCTGTTCCTTCCCGCCCCGCGTCGCCGCGCCATCGTCGCACTGTATGCGTTTTGTCGCGAAGTGGACGATATTGTCGACGGCGACCCCATGCAGCACGCCACGGCCGATGCCCCGGACGGCGAGTTGGCCCATGTGCGGCTGGCCTGGTGGCGGCAGGAATTGACGCGACTGTATGCAGGCCAGCCCACGCATCCGGTCACGCAGGCACTGGCACCGCATGTGCCAGAATACGGCTTGCCGCAGGAAGACCTGCAAGCGATCCTGGATGGCATGGAAATGGATCTGCAGCAGAGCCGCTATCTGGATTTCGCCGGCCTCCGCCAGTACTGTCATCGCGTGGCTGGTGTGGTGGGACTCTTGTCCGCGCGCATTTTCGGTTGCACGCAGCCCAGGACACTGGATTACGCCGCCCGCCTGGGCCTTGCCCTGCAACTGATCAATATCATCCGCGATGTTGGCGAGGATGCGCGCAACGGCCGCATCTACCTGCCGATGGAAGACCTGCAGCGCTTCGAAGTACCGGCGGCCGATCTGATGCAGGCGCACTACTCTGATCGCTACCGCGCCCTGATGCAGTTCCAGGCGGAACGCGCCCGCACCACCTACCGCGAAGCGCTTGCCCTGCTGCCGGAAGAGGATCGACGCGCACAGCGGGCCGGCTTGATCATGGGTGCCATCTATGCAACGTTGCTGGACGAAATCGAAGCGACCGGCTTCGAAGTCTTGCACCAACGCATCGCGCTCACCCCGGTCCGCAAACTGTGGATCGCCAGCAAGACCAGCTTCCAGGCGCGCTGACCGTGGCGCACGCGCATCCGGCGCCGCAGCCATCGGACCAGGCGTCGCTACATGTTGCCGTCCCTCATGTCATCGTTGTCGGCGGGGGCTGGTCAGGTCTGGCCGCCGCGCTGGAACTGACCACGCTCGGCGCTGCTGTTACGTTACTGGAGCGGGCCCGTGCACTCGGTGGCCGCGCTCGCGCGTTGGCCGAGGAAGACAGCGATGCTTCCGGGCGGTTCCGCCTCGACAATGGCCAGCACATCCTGCTCGGTGCATATCGCACCTGCCTCGACCTGATGCGGCGAGTCGGCATCTCGCCCGAGACGGCGCTGCTGCGGCTACCGCTGCAAATCCGCTATGCCGACGGTTTTGCACTGGCCGCGATACCAGGCGGACGACCATGGCATCTGTTCGCGGGCCTGTGGCAGGCTAGCGGCATCCCCCTGGGTGAACGTCTGCGGCTAGTGCGCAAGCTGGCCGTTACCGCCATGGGTGGTTGGCACTGCCACCACGATCTCACCGTTGCGCAGTGGCTGGCGAGAGAATCCACGCTGGCTGTGGAGAGAATCTGGCAACCGCTGTGTGTCTCGGCGCTCAATACGCCCATCGAGGAGGCGAGTGCCCAGGTCTTCGTCAATGTCCTGCGCGATGCCTTGCTGTCCGGCCCCGGTAGCAGCGACATGCTGGTGCCGCGTGTAGATTTCGGCACGCTATTCGCGGAGCCTGCAGCCCGTTGGCTTGACCGGCATCACAGCCACGTTCTCACTGCCAAGCCAGTGCGCGAGCTGATTCCCGATGCATCGGGCTGGACCGCGGTGACTTCGGCCGGGGCCTATCGTGGCGACGGGGTTGTCCTTGCTACATCACCACGTGCCGCCAACCGGCTGCTCCACGAGATTCCGCTAAGTGACCCCGACTCGCTGGGGGTACGCGATGCACTCTGCAGCCAGCTCGCAGCCCTCGCCTACGCCCCGATCACGACCGTGTATCTGCCGGATCCCGGCATACGCCTGCCGCATCCGATGCTGGCGCTGCGCTGCAATCCTTCTGCTGGCGCTTTCGGCCAGTTTCTGTTCGATCGCGGCCAGTTGTCAGGACCGGCTACAGCGGCAGACGACGGATACTGGGCCGTCGTCATCAGCGTCGCAGACGACGCGGCACAGCTTCCACGGGCCGATCTTGCCGCGGCGGTGTGTCGTCAAGTGGCGCAGGAATTGGGAGACATGATGCCCGCTGGCGAGCTGGCGACGCGCCTGCAGGCAGGCAAAGCACTGGTGATCACAGAGAAGCAGGCGACGTTCCGCAGTCGCCCCAGCGTATGCCGCCCGGGCACCGCCACCGGTATACCGGGCCTGGTACTGGCAGGCGACTACATTGCAGGCCCTTATCCAGCCACGCTCGAGGGTGCCGTGCAGAGCGGCCTTCAAGCGGCTCGTACCTTATGGGCACAGCTGGCCGGCCGGTAGTACATCACGTCCGCTTGGGATATCGTCGCTTCGACTTGAAGGCGTGATCGATGACAGGGAAGCGGTTCTGGTCAGACGCCAGCGTTACGTTAAGCGACCTTAGCCACCGTGATAGATGTCACGCATGGCGTCGTATACGCTCTGGCGCAAGTTCTGCCGCTCGTTCGGGGCTAGCACATGCCCGTGTCCGCGGCGCCCATGCGCTGGTGTCACCCGACCATCCTGTTCGCGGCGCGGCATCTGTGCATGCTCCTTGCCGCCCCGCTCCTTCTCCTTGCGCATCTTGGTCTTACGGTCTCCGGCCGCATGGGCGACGCCATGCGGCAACGTCAACGCGGACGCCGCAAACAGGAAAGCAACAGAAACAAGCAGCCGCGATAAAGGCATGGGAAAATGGCGCGTCAGTCTGCGGGAATGATTAGGTCAGTTGGTGGTCCGATGGATTTCGGTAGCTGCCCGAAAGTTTACCGTGCAGGCACGGGCGTAGGGTACACAGGGCCTTCCGAGGTCAAGTAAAGTATGTAACCAGTTGTTTCTCTTTCGCTGATTTCCCGCGATTGTCTGTTTAACCGGCTTGTTTTTATCGCTAAGATACCGCCATGGAAAATACCAGCTATAAGATTCTTGTCGTAGACGATGACCCCCGTTTGCGCGATCTGCTGCGTCGCTATCTGGGCGATCAGGGATTCACGGTACTGGTGGCAGAAAACGCCACCGCGATGAACAAGCTCTGGCTGCGCGAGCGTTTCGACCTGCTCGTGCTCGATCTGATGATGCCGGGTGAGGACGGCCTGTCGATCTGCCGCAGGTTGCGCGGCGCCAACGACCAGACACCAATCATCATGCTCACGGCCAAGGGTGAGGATGTGGACCGCATCGTCGGCCTGGAGATGGGCGCGGACGATTACCTGCCCAAACCATTTAACCCGCGCGAACTGATTGCACGGATTCATGCGGTGCTGCGTCGCAAAGGCCCCGCAGAAGTGCCTGGTGCGCCATCGGAGGCACCGGAAAGCTTTGCTTTCGGTGATTTCGTGCTCAATCTTGCCACTCGCACCCTCACCAAGGGCGAGGATGAAATTACCCTGACCACCGGCGAATTTTCGGTACTCAAGGTTTTTGCCCGCCATCCGCGCCAGCCGCTGTCGCGCGAGAAGCTCATGGAAATGGCCCGGGGCCGAGAGTATGAGGTTTTCGACCGCAGCCTGGACGTGCAGATCTCGCGCCTGCGCAAACTGATCGAAACCGATCCGGGCAATCCGCGCTTCATCCAGACGGTGTGGGGACTCGGCTATGTCTTTATCCCGGATGGCATGAAATAACGACCGCCGCAGGCAACGTGTTCAGGCGCGTCTTTTCTGACTTCTTCGGTTCGCTATTCTGGCGGACCTTCATGCTCATCGCCCTGCTGATCGTGCTGTCGCTCGGCATGTGGTTTCAGAGCTTCCGTATCTTCGAGCGCGCGCCGCGCGCCCAGCAGATTGCCTTGCAGGTCGTTAGCGTGGTCAAGCTGACACGCGCCGCCCTCCTTTATTCCGATCCGGTGCGGCGGCGCTTCCTGCTGCTCGATCTCGTGCAGAACGAAGGTATCAAGGTCTATCCGCGCGAGGAGGAAGACAATTACAAGGCACCCACCGCCAGTCCTTTCCTGACCCAATTGGTACAGCACGAGATCCGGACACGGCTCGGTGACGATACCGTGATCGCTACTGCCGTGAACGACATCCCCGGTGTGTGGATCAGCTTTCAGATCGAAGGCGACGATTATTGGGTCGCCATCAGCCAGGACCGCTTCGAGCATGTCCCCGGCCTGCAATGGCTATGGTGGAGTATTGCGGCGCTGGTCCTGTCGATTCTGGGCGCGGCGTTCATTACCTCTCGCGTCAATCATCCGCTCAAGGTGCTGGCCAACGCGGCTCGCGAGCTCGGCACTGGCAAGGAACCTCCGCCGTTGCCTGAGCGTGGTGCCAGCGAGGTAGCGCTGGCCAACCACAGTTTCAACCAGATGGTGAAGGATCTCCGCCAGCTCGAGCATGACCGGGTAGTGATGCTCGCAGGCATTTCGCATGATTTACGCACACCGCTGACGCGGCTGCGGCTTGAAACGGAAATGAGCCCGGCCGACCAGGCCACGCGCGATGCCATGATCGGTGATATCGAACAAATGGACCAGATCATCGGGCAGTTCCTCGAATATGCCCGCCCGTCGGACGCAGTGGCGAGTCCGGTCGATCTCTCGGAACTCGTGCAGGAAGCCGTACCGCGCTACGCCACGCTGGCCGATGTCACGCTAACGCTGCAATTGGCGCCTTCCGTCGCGGCCCTGTCGAATCGCATGGATGTGTTGCGTGTGCTCGACAACCTCGTGGAGAACGCGCGCCGCTACGGCAAGACACCGGGCAAGGACTGTGCGGAAATCATCATCGGCACGCGCATGGAGCACAACACGGCGGTGCTGGAAGTCATGGACCACGGCCAGGGCGTACCGGCCGAACAGTTGCCGCTGCTGACGCGCCCGTTCTACCGGCTCGATTCGGCGCGTACCGAGGCCAAGGGTGCGGGACTTGGCATGTCGATCGTCAGCCGCATCGTGCAGCGTTCCGGCGGCCAGCTCACGATGCTGAACCGCAAGCCGCCTGGCAGCGGCCTGATCGTGCGCGCGAGCTTTCCGATCGCTTGAGCGGCGTGCTGCATGGCATCGATCTTCGAGCGCCTCAGTCCTTCGCCTCACCCTCGCAGCGTAGCAGCAGGGCCACGGCCTGCGCCTCGATCGCTTCCTGGCGACCCAGGTAGCCCAGCTTTTCATTGGTCTTGGCCTTGACGTTGACGCGCTCGATAGCGATGCCAAGGTCGTGCGCGATATTTTCCACCATCCCGCTGACATGCGGTGCCAGTTTAGGCGCCTGGGCAATCACGGTTGCATCGACGTTGCCGATGGCGTAGCCAGCGGCACGTACCCGAGCTGCGGCTTCTCGCAACAGCACACGGCTGTCCGCGCCCGCAAACGCCGGATCGGTATCGGGAAAATGGCGACCGATATCGCCGAGCCCAGCCGCGCCGAACAGCGCGTCGGTCAATGCATGCAGTAAAGCATCGGCATCGGAATGGCCGAGCAGTCCCTTGTCATGGGGAATCGTTACGCCACCGAGGATCAGCGGACGGCCCGCCACCAGCGCGTGCACGTCATAGCCCTGCCCAACCCTGACATCAAATGGGATCATGGTTCCTGCCTGGAAGAGTGGGAATTGCCAGCGAGAAAACACTCGGCCAGCGCGAAATCTTCGGGATACGTTACCTTGAAGTTGCGCAGCGACCCACGCACCAGTGTCGGGCGGTCACCCAACCGTTCGATCGCGCTGGCCTCGTCGGTGACGATGGCGCCACTGGCCTCGGCGTGATCGAGTGCGTCCATCAGGCGGCCGATACGGAACATTTGGGGGGTCTGCGCTTGCCACAGGCTGTCGCGTAGAACAGTGCCAGCGCTACAGCCCATGTCATCCGCCCGCTTCAGAGTGTCCGCCACCGGCAAAGCGAGCAATGCACCATCGCCGTCCGCGTGCTGGATCAGGTTTTCGATCATGCCAGCCTGCAGTCCCGGACGGGCTGCATCATGCACCAGCACCCAATCGTCCGCCCGCGCCCCTTGCGCGACGAGTGCATCGAGCCCGTTGCGTACCGACGCATGCCGTGTCAAGCCGCCACAATAGGCGACTTCGAAACGCAGGCCGGCGAACAAAGCCTCGTCAAAGCGGCGATGCAGTGACTGATCACCGGGTGCCAATACCAGCACCGTGCGTGCGACCGAGGGGCTCTGGGAGAATGCCGCCAATGCGTAACGCAACATTGGCACCCCAGCCAGTGGCTCATACTGCTTGGGCTGAGAGGTACCAGCACGTGCGCCGACGCCGGCGCACGGAATCAAGCCATAGAAGCGCGTAGCGCGGGTTGAATCCGACGCCGCGGCGTCATCGAGAGGGTGAGTGGATCCAGCTGGATTGGAAGGCAGGGTCATCAGGCACGCCACACTGGCGCCGGTAGGACAGCACTGCCCCAACGGACAGTGCCATCAAAAATACGTAGATTGGCATCGCTATTGCTGCAGCAATGCCCTCCGCGATTTTATAATAACGGTTGACTGCAGTCTGCGCACCCCGGCATTTTGCCGGCCTAACGCTGCTGCCATACACAGGAACTACCCCCGCCCGCGCGTCCGGCGGGGTTTTGCCGTTTTATGTCCGATCTCCGCCTTGATGCTCTTCCGCTGGTCAAAACCGGTCAGCGCTTTGTGTTTGCCGGCCTGCACGGCTCCGCCGACGCTCTGCTGCTGGCCCGGTATTTCCTGCGCCATCGCGCGGCAGTGCCCATGCTCGCGGTGGTATGTGCCAGCGCCGTCGATGCGCAGCGTCTGGCAGATGAGATCGGTTGGTGCGCACCGGAACTGAAGATTCGGCTGCTGCCGGACTGGGAGACGCTGCCATACGATAGCTTTTCGCCTCATCAGGACCTGGTCTCCGAACGACTGGCGACCTTGCATGACATCCAGACCGGTCAGTGCGATATCGTCATCGTCCCCGCAACGACCGCACTTTACCGACTTGCCCCGCCTGCTTTTCTCGCCGCCTATACGTTCTTCTTCAAGCGCGGTGCGAAACTCGACGAAGCCGCGCTGAAGGCCCAGTTGACATTGGCTGGCTATGAGCATGTGAGTGCCGTGATGCGCCCCGGTGAGTACAGTGTGCGCGGCGGTCTGATCGACCTGTTCCCCATGGGCTCAAGCCTGCCCTACCGTCTCGACCTGTTCGATGACGAAATCGACAGCATCCGGGCCTTCGACCCAGACAGCCAGCGCAGCCTCTACCCCGTCGACGAGGTCAGGCTCCTGCCAGGTCGCGAATTTCCCATGGACGAGGCAGCACGCACCGCCTTTCGCGGCCGCTGGCGCGAGGTCTTCGAAGGCGACCCCAGCCGCTCGACGATCTACAAGGACATCGGCAATGGCGTGCCCAGTGCCGGTATCGAGTATTACCTGCCACTGTTCTTCGACAACACCGCGACGCTGTTCGATTATCTGCCGCCGACCACGCAGATCGCCTATGTCGGCAATCTCGAAGATGCCATTCACCGCTTCTGGCAAGATACTCAACAACGCTACAGCTTCATGCGGCATAACCGTGAGCGGCCGCTGATGCCGCCAGAGGCGCTGTTCCTGCAGGAGGATGCTTTTCATATTGCCGCAGGCGTGCATGCACGCCTCGTGCTCAAGACAGGCCCGTCTCCGGATGCCCTAACGACACCGATTGCCGATGTCGCGGTCAATCGTCGTGCCGAGGACCCGCTGGTCAACCTCGAATCATTCTTGATGCGCAGCGATGCACGCGTCCTCATCTGCGCCGACTCGGCCGGCCGGCGTGAAACGCTGGCACAGCTGTTTGGCGAAAGCGGACTGCACCCGGTTCAGGTCGAAGGTTTACAAGCATTTCTCGTCTCAGATGCCCGTTTTGCGCTAGGCGTCGCGCCACTTCACACAGGTTTTGCGATTCCGGCCGAAATGCTGGCCTTTGTGACCGAGGCTGAACTGTTCGCGGCAACCATGCGCCGCACGGGTCGCCGCAAGCAGGAGCAGGCGAGCGCTGTCGATGCCATGGTGCGCGATCTCGCTGAACTGAAGATCGGCGATCCGGTCGTGCACAGCGAGCATGGCATCGGCCGCTACCAAGGGCTGGTCACGCTGGATCTCGGCCAGGGTGAAGAGGAATTCCTGCATCTCGACTATGCCAGTGGCAGCAAGCTATATGTTCCGGTGCATCAACTGCATGTCATTTCGCGCTACTCCGGTGCCGACCCGGACAGTGCGCCAATCCACCAGCTGGGTTCTGGCCAGTGGGAACGCGCACGCCGCCGTGCTGCCGAGCAGATCCGCGATACAGCAGCCGAACTGCTGAATCTCTATGCGCGGCGTGCCGCCCGGGAAGGCTATGCATTCACGTTGTCACACAAAGACTATGAAACCTTTGCCGACAGCTTCGGCTTCGAGGAAACGCCAGATCAGGCCGCCGCCATCCATGCGGTGATTGGCGACATGACCTCGGGCAAACCGATGGACCGGCTGGTCTGCGGCGATGTCGGTTTCGGCAAGACCGAGGTGGCGCTGCGTGCCGCCTTCGTTGCTGTCATGGGCGGCAAGCAGGTGGCTATCCTGGCGCCAACCACACTGCTGGCGGAACAGCATTTCCAGACACTGACCGACCGCTTTGCCGAGTGGCCGGTGCGGATTGCCGAGATCTCGCGCTTCAAGAGCAAGAAGGAAATCGACGCCGCAGTGAAAGCCATCAATGATGGCACGGTAGACATCGTTATCGGCACGCATAAGCTGCTGTCGCCGGACGTGCAATTCAAGCGCCTCGGCCTGGTGATCATCGACGAGGAACACCGTTTCGGCGTTCGCCAGAAGGAAGCACTCAAGACCCTCCGTGCGGAGGTCGATATTCTGACACTCACCGCGACACCGATTCCGCGGACGCTCGGCATGGCACTCGAAGGCTTGCGCGATTTCTCTGTCATCGCCACGGCCCCGCAGAAACGACTGGCGATCAAGACCTTCGTGCGCCGCGAGGAAGACGGCGTGTTGCGCGAGGCCATCCTGCGTGAACTTAAACGCGGTGGGCAGGTGTACTTCCTGCATAACGAAGTCGAGACCATTGAGAACAAGCGTGCTGCGCTGGAGGCCCTGGTACCGGAGGCGCGCGTGGTCGTGGCGCATGGCCAGATGCACGAGCGCGACCTCGAGCGCGTGATGCGCGATTTCGTGGCGCAGCGCGCCAATATCTTGCTGTGCACGACCATCATCGAAACCGGCATCGACGTGCCGACTGCCAATACCATTCTGATCCACCGGGCGGACAAGTTCGGACTGGCGCAGTTGCACCAATTACGCGGTCGCGTTGGCCGCTCCCACCACCAGGCCTATGCCTACCTGTTGGTACCCGACGTGGACGGCATGACAAAGCAGGCCTATCGCCGGCTGGAAGCCATCCAGCAAATGGAGGAACTCGGCTCCGGCTTTTACCTCGCCATGCACGACCTGGAAATCCGGGGTGCTGGCGAAGTACTTGGCGACAAACAGTCGGGCGAGATCCAGGAAATCGGCTTTCAGCTGTATACGGAAATGCTGAACGAAGCCGTCAAGGCACTCAAGGCTGGCAAGGAGCCTGATCTGATGGCACCGCTGCACGCCACCACCGAAATCAGCCTCGGCTCCCCCGCCCTGTTGCCGAATGACTATTGCGGCGACGTGCACGAACGCCTGTCGCTCTACAAGCGGCTGGCCAACTGCGAGACGGCAGAGCAGATCGATGCGTTGCATGAGGAGCTGATCGACCGCTTCGGCAAGCTGCCGGTACAGGCGCAGGCACTGATCGAGACCCATCGCTTGCGCCTGTCGGCCAAGCCGCTGGGCATTCGTAAGATCGATGCCGGCGACAAGACCATCGTCATGCAGTTCATACCGAACCCACCCGTGGATGCGCTGAAGATCATCGACCTGGTGCAGAAAAATCGCAATATCAAGCTGGCCGGGCAAGACAGGTTGCGGATCGAAGGGGATCTCGCCGATGTGGCCAAGCGTGCACAAGTGATCAAGCAGACACTGAAGCAGTTGCTGCCTGCCTGACACCACCTGACTACGCAATGAAAAAGGGAGCCATTGGCTCCCTTTTTCATGATGCCGGCAATGCGGCAACAGTGTTCAGGATGATTTCTTGTCGTTCTGGTGGTTGAACGGAAACGTGCCGAACATGTTCTGGGTCTGTGACTGCATCTGCTCCTGCATCTGCATGAAGAGATTCTTGCTCTGCTCGATGTAGCTGCTCATCATGCCCTGCATCATTGGACCTTGCATGTTCATGAACTGCGACCACACGTCGGCATTGAGCGTTGGGCTGCCCGGATACAGATCCTTCGAGTTCTCAGCCAGCTTGTTCTGGATATCGATGAAGGCCTGGATGTTTTTCTCGAGATACGTGCCCATCATGCCCTGCATGGCGTGCCCATAGAACCGGATGATCTGCGACAGCATCGGCCCGGAGAACATCGGCGCACCGCCGGTTTCCTCCTCCAGGATGATCTGCAGCAGAATGCTGCGCGTCAGGTCTTCGCCCGATTTGGCGTCGACCACACGGAAATCCTCTGATTCCATCACCAGCTGCTTCACGTCGGCGAGGGTGATATAGGTACTGGTCTGCGTGTCGTACAGGCGTCGGTTGGGATACTTCTTGATCAGTCGTTCCGCGCTCTTTTTGCTCGTGGCCATTGATCCTGTCCTGTTGTTTCGCTTGGTGGCTGCTGCACCGCATTCGATGCAGTGCGGCAATGCGCATCGCGCTGGTGATCGGAAACACGGGTACCGGCCCACGGGTAGGGGCCGCCCTCTTGATCCGATTCTAAGCCCATCAAGGCGCAAAGGAAAGATCACACGAATCGGGAAAACCCGAGCCAATGCAATCGGACAACCCGGCGGGCCGATATTGCATCGCGGCAAACATGGCTTACCGCGACGCAAAGGTGGCCGTCAGCCCATGTGCAGGCCGCCGTTCAACGAGAAATCTGCTCCGGTCGCGAAACCGGCCTCCTCGGAAGCCAGCCAGGCGCAGATCGAGGCAATCTCGGCCGGCGTACCCAGGCGCTTCACAGGGATAGTCTGGATGATCTTGTCCAGCACATCCTCACGGATCGACTTGACCATATCGGTGGCGATATAACCCGGCGAAACGGTATTCACTGTCACGCCCTTGGTCGCCACTTCCTGCGCCAGGGCCATGGTGAAGCCATGGATACCGGCCTTGGCGGTCGAGTAGTTGGTTTGCCCGAACTGTCCTTTCTGACCATTGACCGACGAGATATTGACGATCCGGCCAAAACCGCGATCGCACATACCGTCGATCACTTGTTTGGTGACATTGAACAGCGAGGTCAAATTGGTGTCGATCACCGCATCCCAATCGGCGCGCGTCATCTTCCGGAATACGACGTCGCGCGTGATGCCGGCGTTGTTGATGAGGATATCGATCTCGCCGACATCCGCCTTGACCTTATCAAAGGCCGCCTTGGTGGAGTCCCAGTCCGCCACGTTGCCTTCAGAGGCAATGAAGTCATAACCGAGTTCCTTCTGCTGTTCGAGCCACTTGGCGCGGCGCGGCGAATTTGGTCCGCAACCTGCGACCACCGTATAGCCTTCCTTGGCCAGGCGTTGGCAGATCACTGTGCCGATGCCACCCATGCCGCCCGTGACGTACGCTACCTTTTTGCTCATGTCTGCTCCGCTTGCGTTCTATTCGAGTGCCGGACTGCTCCACCTTGGTGCAGCCCGGGATGATCCATTCTCATTGAGTCCGGAAAGTTCAGGGACGCTCGACTGCCAGTGCAACGCCCATGCCACCACCGATACACAACGATGCCAGGCCCTTGCGTGCACCACGGCGCTGCATTTCATGCAACAGGGTCACCAGAATGCGGCAGCCGGATGCGCCAATCGGATGGCCAATGGCGATGGCGCCGCCGTTGACATTGACCTTGGACGTGTCCCATTTCATCTGCTGATGCACTGCCAGCGCCTGCGCAGCGAATGCCTCGTTGATTTCCATGAGATCGAGATCGTCCACCGACCAGCCGGCCCTCGACAGGCAGCGTTGCGATGCTGGTACCGGTCCCATGCCCATCACTTTCGGATCCACGCCAGCGGTCGCGTAGGCCTTGATGCGCGCCAGCGGCGTGAGGCCGAGCTGTTCGGCACGCTTGGCCGACATCACGAGCACGGCGGCTGCACCGTCGTTCAGGCCCGAGGCATTGCCGGCGGTGACTGAACCCGCCTTGTCGAAAGCCGGCTTCAGGCCGGCAATGGAATCCAGCGTAGCGCCCTGGCGCACATATTCGTCCGTAGCAAAGGCCAAAGGATCGCCCTTGCGCTGCGGAATCATCACCGGCACGATTTCATCCGCAAAGCGGCCAGCCTTCTGCGCCGCCTCGGCCTTGTTCTGCGACTCTACCGCGAAGGCATCCTGGGCCTCGCGGCTGATGCCATATTCCTTGGCAACGTTCTCGGCGGTGATGCCCATGTGATACTGGTTGTACACATCCCAGAGGCCATCGACGATCATCGAATCGACCATTTTGGCATCGCCCATGCGGAAGCCGTCCCGCGAACCCAGCAGCACGTGTGGCGAGGCACTCATGTTTTCCTGCCCTCCTGCCACAACGATATCGGCATCGCCCGCCATGATGGCGTTCGCGGCGAGCATCACGGCCTTCAGGCCAGAGCCGCAGACCTTGTTGATGGTCATAGCTGGCACCATCACCGGCAGGCCGCCTTTGAGCGAAGCCTGGCGCGCGGGATTCTGCCCGGAACCGGCTGCCAGCACCTGGCCCATGATGACTTCACTGATCAAATCGGGAGCCACGTTGGCGCGCTCCAGGAGAGCGCGAATCACGGTGGCGCCCAACTCCGGCGCAGCCACGCGTGCCAGGGAGCCACCAAATTTACCGACCGCGGTCCGTGCGGCGGAAACAATCACAACGTCTGTCATGTCCAGTCCTCGTTTTATGTAATGCTATTTCCAATGCTGCGAAACGTGTGCTGCAAAGCCTGTTTCGCCATGTTGCCATCGTGGCAAGCTGGTCCTGCCAAACGATATATCACACCTGTGTGTCGGGTCTGCTGACCCGCACTCGCCGCTATTCGATGCATCCCATCCCACGTTATGCGCGTGCCTTCACATACCGCCCTGGCGCGGGCTCGATCGGCCGGTACTGCGCGTTACCCGTAGTACGCGGCGCAGCCTTACGTGCACCACCATGGCGTGCCAGCCATGCCGACCAGTCAGTCCACCAACTGCCGGGATGCTCTTGGGCAGACGTGAGCCAGGCCTCTGGATTGGCCGGCAACGACTCGGCGGTCCAATAGGACCGTTTCTTCTTCGCCGGCGGATTGATGACGCCGGCGATATGTCCCGATGCGCCAAGTACGAAACGCTTCTGGCCTGGCAACAGTGCCACCGATCCATATGCCGTGGTCCACGGCACGATGTGGTCTTCGCGCGATCCGTAAACGTATACCGGCATGTCGAGCCTGCCGAAATCAACTGGCGCGCCGCACACCGTCATCCGCCCCGGGTGCTTGAGATCGTTCTGCAGATAGGTATGACGCAGATACCAGCAGTACCAGGGGCCTGGCAGGTTGGTGGAGTCGCCATTCCAGTACAGGATATCGAATGGCGTGGGTGCCTTGCCTTTAAGATAATTGTCGACCACATAGTTCCATACCAAATCATTCGGACGCAGGAATGAAAAGGTATTAGCCAGTTCCGTGCCATGCAGCAGGCCGGCCGGGGCACCGCCTTGCCCGCCGATCGTATGTTCGCGCAAGGCGACATGGGCCTCATCCACGAATACGTCGAGCACCCCGGTGTCGGCAAAATCCAGCATGGCCGTCAGCAAGGTCAGGCTGGCTGCAGGATGCTCGCCACGCGCAGCCAGTACGGCCAGCGCGGTCGACAGGATCGTACCGCCCACGCAGAAACCAAGGACGTTGATCTGCTTCTGGCGGCTCACCGCTTGCGCCACATGAATGGCCTGGATGGCACCATGCTCGATATAGTCATCCCAGGTACGATCGGCCATGTCATTGCCGGGGTTGCGCCAGGACACCAGCATGACGGTATGCCCCTGCTCCACGGCATAGCGCACCAGCGAGTTCTCCGGTTGCAGATCGAGCACGTAGAACTTGTTGATGCACGGTGGCACGATCAGCAGCGGTCGCGCAAATACCTTGTCCGTCAGGGGACGGTACTGGATCAACTGGAAGTATTCGTTCTCATAAATGACGTCGCCTGGCGTGATGGCGACATTGCGTCCGACCTCGAAGGCGCCGTCGTCTGTATGCGAGATCTTGCCCTTGCCGAGATCCTCGAGCATGTGCTGGATACCATGCTGCAGCGATTCCCCATGTGACTCGATCAGCGCCTGCTGGGCCTCCGGATTGGTCGCCAGGAAGTTGGCCGGCGACATCGCGTCGACCCACTGGGAGACGGCAAAACGGATACGCTGCTGGACCTTGGGTTCGCCCTCGATGGCGTCCGCCATCTGCAGCATGGTCCGCGCGTTGAGCAGATAGAAGGCTGCGGTAAAGGCATAAGGTGTGTGGCCGGTCCATGCCGCACCGGCAAAGCGGCGATCGGGCAATTCCGGCGTCGCGCCTTGGTTGAGCATTTCTTGCCAGAGCTGACGCACACCGTTGGTGTAATCGCGCTGAATCGCAAGCATGCGATCCGAATCGACGCGCGTGCCGGGCGGCAGACCTGCCAGCGCAGCACCTGCGCCCGTATGGCCTTGCCATTGCTGCATGGCCTCGAGCCATTTGGTTGGATCGGTCATCTGGGAAAACATGGAAAAAAGCATGGACTTGTCTTCAGTCGCTTGCGCTGAAGAGGAAGATCTGGAAACCATGTTGCCCTCGTCGGCTGAACTGCGCAATGCGTGTCTGCGATATACGGCCCGGCGATAGTCTGGCGGGCTCGCGGCCATCAGGGTCTGGCCCGGTCGGCCGGGTGCCATGGATGGCACCGGGTACACGCAGCCGCATGCGGTATGCTTCCGCCTGCTGCTGTTTCTGGTGATTCATATCGTTGGATCATGTTGCACGGCGGGCGCGGACATGTCAATGCGTCCAGCCCCTACGACATCGAATCTACGCATGGATCCACGCATTGTTAGATCTTAATCAAATTGCCCCATGTATATCGTAGCGATCGCCTGGCTGTATGTCGTCCTGATGATGTCCCTGACCGAACGGACGGTGGTCGCAGGCGTCGCCACGTTCCTGCTATATGGCCTGGCACCTCTGGCATTGTTTCTCTGGCTCGTGGGTACGCCGGCGCGTCGTCGCCGACAAGCGCTCGAACAGGATGCGTCGCCTGCGGCACAGGAAGATGGCACTGCCCCGACCACGGACGAACCCTCGGCACCCAGGCGAAGCGATGAGTCGCCAGTGTTGCCGTCAGTCCGCCAGCCAGACGAGTGACGCCATCCGCCCGGTGCGGTGGTCGCGGCGATACGAATAGAACACATCGGCTTCCGTGTAGGTGCAGCGCGTGCCGCCGCTGACCGCGGTGCAGCCTCCACGCGCCAGCCGGATGCGCGCCAGCGCGTACAGGTCAGCAAGATACTTGCCGGCCCGCCGCGCCGCTGAATCGCTGTGCGGCACGAAGGCCGCGCTGGTGGCGTCGCGTTCCATGTCCAGCGCCGCTGCGAGAAAGGCCCCGCGCACATCGCTGCCGACTTCGAATGCCGTGGGGCCAATGGCCGGACCGAGCCACGCCAGCCACTCGGTTGCGTCGCCGCAACGGGCATGGCTGCGCATTTGTTCGAGCGTCTGCTCGAGCACGCCAGCGCAGAGACCGCGCCAGCCAGCATGCGCGGCACCGACCACGGAGCCGGTCCGGTCGCACAGCAAGACCGGCAGACAGTCGGCTGTCATGATGGCGCATACCACCCTCGGCCGGGTGGCGATACTTGCATCAGCCGACGGTGCGCTGCCCTCTACCGGCGCAGTGACCACGCTGCAGCCATGCACCTGATCAAGCCACAGCGGCGCATGCGGCAAGTGTGTCTGCAGGCGCAGACGGTTCTCCGCCACGTGACCGGGCAAATCGCCAACATGCGTGCCCAGATTCAGGCCGCCTGGTAGCTTCGCGGTTGCGCCATAGGGCGGCAGGCTGATGCCGCCGCGGCGTGTGGTGGATAGCGCGCGCACATTGGGTGGCGCTGGCCACTCGGGGATGAGCAGATCATCAGTCGTCAGCATCGGTTTCGAATCCCAGGGCGTCCATGAGCGCCAGCATATCCGCTGGCGGCGGCGCGTGCCATTCGAGCATTCGACCGTCAACCGGGTGGCGCAGTCCGAGACGAAACGCGTGCAAGGCCTGCCGCTCGAAGGGCAACGGCAACGGTGCGCGCATGACCTGAGCCCGTCCGCGCGTGACGGCACGCGCATAGACCGGATCGCCAACCAGTGGATAACCGAACGCCTGGAAATGGACGCGAATCTGATGGGTCCGTCCGGTTTCAAGCTGGCAGCGCACCAGGGAAATCGCGCTGCGTCCGAGATCAACAGTCTGTAGAGTCTCGAAATGCGTGCGCGCGGGTTTGCCGCTGGCCGACTCGATGATTGCCATGCGCGTACGCTCGCGCGGATCGCGGCCGATCGGCGCATCGATGGTACCGCTTTCCGGCGGTACGCCCCACACCAGCGCGAGATAGGTCCGCTTGACCGTGCGCGCCTGCAGCTGACGCACCAGATCGGTCTGCGCCGTCAGGGTCCTGGCGATCACCATCAGGCCTGACGTTTCCTTGTCGAGCCGGTGTACGATGCCAGCGCGCGGCAAACGGCTGGCGTGCGGATACCGATACAGCACGCCGTTAAGTACCGTACCGCTCCAGTTACCAGCGGCAGGATGCACTACCAGCCCTGCCGGCTTGTTGATCACCAGCAGGCTGTCGTCCTCGTACACGATATCGAGCGGCACATCTGCCGGCGCGAATGCCAGATCTTCTGGCGCAGGCTCCGGCGTGACATCGATGCGGTCGCCGAGCATGAGGGTTGCCTTCGTCTTGCAGGCCTTGCCATTGACCAGCACCGCACCGTGCTCGATCCACTGCTGGATGCGGCTGCGTGAAAATGCTGGCATCCATGCTGCCAGCGTTTTATCAAGGCGTTGCCCATGCTGCGCCGTGCCCGCTTCGAACGCAACCGGAACGAACTCGCCGCGTCCTGCTGCAATATCGCCGGACATCTCCGGCCCATCAAATTCATTGTCGTCGAAATCCTCGCCTTCCGGCGCAGCAGCGCGGCCAGCGCCGCCCACCACATCGGAAAAGTCAGCCGACGGGCGGCTTTTGGCCGCCGGGGTTCGGCTATAATGGAACGCGCTAATTTTCACCATTCTGGAAACCTGCACATGGAACGCTTGAGCACGAAACGCACCGGTTGGCGCGCATATGTCGGCGCAACGCTGGTCGCCTGCAGCTGTGTTCTGATCTCCGCCTGCGGACTGCTGCCCGACGAGGTAGACGAAACCGCTGGCTGGTCAGCCAACAAGCTGTATGTCGAAGCCAAGGATGCTCTCGATACCGGGGATTTTACGCGAGCCGTCAAGCTCTACGAAAAACTCGAAGCGCGCTATCCGTTCGGCCGGTACGCCCAGCAAGCGCAGATCGATACCGCATATGCGAACTACAAGGATGGTGAAACCGCGGCGGCCATCGCGGCTGTCGACCGCTTCATTCAGCTGCATCCGAATCATCCCAACATCGATTACGCCTACTATCTGAAAGGCTTGATTAACTTCAACGACAACCTCGGCTTTCTCGGCCGCTTCTCGGGCCAGGACCTGAGCGAGCGCGATCCCAAGGCCGCCCGCGCCGCTTATGACGCATTCAACGTGCTCACCACGCGCTATCCGGACAGCAAGTACACCCCGGACGCGGCGCTGCGCATGCAGTACATCGTCAATGCGCTGGCCCAGCATGAAGTCCATGCAGCCCGCTACTACTACCGGCGTGGTGCATACGTAGCCGCGGCCAACCGTGCCCAGCAGGCACTGCGCGACTATGACAAGGCGCCGGCGCTGGAGGAAGCGCTGTACCTGATGGTGAAATCCTACGACGCCCTCGGTATGACCGATCTGCGTGACGATGCACGCCGCGTGCTCGACAAGAATTTTCCGGACAGCGACTTCATTCGCTATGGCGCGCGGCAGGTGGACCGGCCGTGGTGGAAATTCTGGGGCCCAAGCAATCCCTGAATGAAGCAACGGTTCGCGGAATCGCGACTGCCCAGGTCCAGGGCAACATGCCCTGGACTCCAGACGAACAACGGCGCCCAAGGCGCCGTTTTTCATGCTGTCAGCAAAGCCAGATCAGGATGCAGGTACGGCCCGCCCGCAGGACGGTTCTCGCACGCCCCGCTCCTGTGACCCGCTCCAGCATTACTCGGCCACGCTGTCAGACAACGCATCCGACGGTGATGCTGCTGATCCAGTGTCGCCCGACTGGCGGACACGGCGCAGGAACTCCACGGCCGTCGTGCGTTCCCGGCTGCGGCGAAATGGCGGCAGGCTTTGCCAGATCTGCTTGCCGTACGCCTTTTCGACCAGGCGCACATCGCAGATCATCAGTACGCCACGATCGCTTTCCGAACGGATCAGGCGCCCTGCTCCCTGCTTCAAGGCAATGATGGCATGCGGCAACTGATGCACCGCAAACGGGCTGAGCCCCTTCTTCTGCAGCACTTCCATGCGGGCCGCCAAGACGGGATCGTCCGGCGGCGCGAACGGCAGCTTGTCGATGATCACAAGCGACAGCGCATCGCCGCGCACGTCGACACCTTCCCAGAAGCTCTGGCTACCAACCAGCACGGCATTGCCCAACTCGCGGAACCGGTCGAGCAGTTCCGTACGGCTGGCCTGCCCCTGTACCAGCAGCGGCATCTCCCAGCCACGCGCTTCGAACTCATCGCGCAGGCGGTCGGCTGCGCGTTCCACGGCCCGCAGTGTGGTACAGAGCAGGAAGGCACGTCCGCCGCTGGCCTCGATCAACGGCAAGGCGGCATCGACCACGGCGTCAGTAAACTGCGGCGACTGCGGCTGCGGCAGGTCGCGCGGCACATACAGCAACCCCTGGCGGCCATAGTCGAACGGGCTCGCTAGTGTCATCGATGCCTCGCGGTCCAGCCCAAGTTGTGCGGCGTAGTGTGTGAAGTTGCCCTTGACGGACAGGGTCGCAGAAGTAAACACCCAGGCGCGGGGCACCCCCGCGCGCTGCTTGCTGAAGATGCCGGCAATTGATAGCGGCGTCAAATGCAGTTGTACGGCGGAAGCAAATACCTCCACCCATCGCACCGATTCCGCCTCGGCCGGCGCCTTGTCCGGCGCGATCCACGCTTCCAGTTGGGTACAGATCTCAACGGCACGGCGATGGCATTGCTCAAGCGTCTCGGCACGTTCCGCCTGCGTTTCTAACACCGCGGCGAAATCCGACAGCGCACCGCGCAAGGTTTCAAGCGTCTCGCTGAACTGGCGCCCCATATCGGCATCGGCTTCGATCTGCGTGACCGACAGGCGCGCCCCATCCTTCGGAAACACGAGGCGCAGGTCGCGCGCAGCCCGTTCTACCGGTGCAGCGACTGCCGCCCAGTCCGCGGCATCGCGCGCCTGTGACAATCCTTCCGCCACGGTATCGCGCGCCAGTTCGAGAACCTGGTTGGTCGAAAGGGTCTGGCCGAAGAACAACGTCGCCGTATCTGGCAGTTGATGCGCTTCGTCGAAAACGACGGTGTTGGCGGCCGGCAGCAGCTCGGCCATGCCAGTGTCCTTGAGCATGACGTCTGCGAAAAACAGATGGTGATTGACCACCACCACATCCGCCTGCTGCGCCTCCTTGCGGGCCTGCATGACAAAGCAGTCCTTGTAGTACGCGCAATCGGACCCCAGGCAGTTGTCACGCGTCGAGGTCACGAGCTGCCATATCGCGGCATTCTCGGGCACAGACGATAACTCCGCCTTGTCGCCGCTACGCGTGGTCTTCAGGAAGCGATTGATCTCGCGCAGGTGTGCTGCATCCTGCCGTGATGCGAGACGACCGTTCTGGCTGGCGCGCTCGAGATGATAATGGCACACATAGTTGCCCCGCCCTTTCAGCAGCGCCACGGTGACCGGCACGTTGAGCGCCTTGCGCACGGCCGGGATATCGCGCAGGAACAGTTGATCCTGCAAATTCTTCGTGCCGGTGGACACAATCACCTTGCCGCCCCACAGCATCGCCGGCACGAGGTAGGCATAGGTCTTGCCGGTACCAGTGCCGGCCTCGACGATCAGCGAACTGTTAGCTTCGATAGCGCCGGCAACCGCGCATGCCATGTCGCGTTGCGACTGGCGTGGCCGATAGCCGGGAATGGCCGTGGCGAAGGCGCCATCCTCGGCAAACATCGACTGTAGTTCGGCTTCATGCGCAGAGGACGCGCGCGCTGACGCTTCGGCGGGGACAGGGGAATCGGAAGAGGTGGTGTCGGACAAAATCGTTCTGCATGGGCGACAAGGTCGTTGTCGCCAACATCGTTTCAGGCAAGGTGGTCAGGCTCAAGCTGCAACTGCAGCAGCATGATCGTATCCTTGAGCTTGAGACGGCGCTTCTTCAGCCGCCTCAGGTGCAACTCGTCGCAATCCGGCGCAGCAGCCATCCGGTCGATCAGATAGTCGAGATCGCGGTGTTCGATCTGCAGTTCGATCAGTTGCCGCGAAATGGTATTCAGATCCTGATCCATTTTCTGTTCTCCCGGCACCCCGCAGACAAGGTGCGCATGCTGCAGTCATCCTGGCCCGCTCAGTTGCCCAAAGGGCTGCGGGGCGGCCCTTTCTCGGCACGCTCTTTTGCCTTCGCGCGCCGCTCTTCGAGCTGTTGCTGGCGGATCTGCGCATCGCGCTGTTTCTGCTCAAATGCCTCGACGTTCTGCGCCCGTTCCTGCGCCTTTCGTGCGCCTTCCTCGTGTGCCTGCCGAATCTTGGCGTCGAATTCTGCCTGCTTGCGGGCATGGTCGGCCATATTCTCGGCACGCTGTGGCGCCTCTGCGGCGCGCTCGGCTTCACGCAAGGCATGGGCACGCTGCTTGTCCTCGAA